>DXXH01000004.1:51312-58611 GCA_019416395.1 Clostridiales bacterium | reverse complement strand
TGCGGGCGTAGTTCAATGGTAGAACATCAGCTTCCCAAGCTGAATACGAGGGTTCGATTCCCTTCGCCCGCTCCAGCAGCGTGACGCTGCATCCAAGAAACGCACTTCACTTTGTGGAGTGCGTTTCTTTTTTTGTCCGCGTTTCTGGCGTGGTTTCATTTTCGTTCAGCACAGCCACCAGCGTGGTGCTGGATCTAAAGAGAGTGGCTTTCTCAATAAAAAAGGATACTGGCTGGTGGAATTCACAGCCAGTATCCTCTTTCTTTTCCACAATTTCACAGGGAAACCATTTTACAGGTCACTTTACTTTTCCACCTCAAAAAGAGCTTCCGTTTCCACCGGCATATTGCCAGGCAACACGCTCATTCCAATGGCGGAACGGCTGGGAGTTCCCACCGCTTCTCCGAATAACTTCATCAGCAGTTCGGTGCCGCCGTTAGCTACTTGGGGCTGCTTGTAAAAGTCCGGGGAAGAGGCCACAAAACAAGTCACCTTGACCACGTTTTTCACCTTGTCCAAATCCCCAATCTCCCGCTTCAACACAGCCAGCACATTGAGCATGGAATCCCGGGCGTACTCATAGCCCTGTTCTTCGCTCACCTCAATCCCCAGCTTTCCCACAATGGGCTGGCCGTCCAGAGAGGGTCCGCATCCGGACACATAGTACAGCCCTTCCCCAAATTCTTTGGCAGGGGCATACGCTCCCCCTTTGGCCGGGGGTTGGGGCAAGGTCAGCCCCAGCTCATTCAATTTCTTTTCCACGTTGCTCATAACAATCCATCCTTTCTAATAATTTTCTCTCATGCTCTTTCATGAACAACCTATGTTCTGCGTTTATTTCATCGTTTCCGCTTGTGTTTCAACGGTTGGGGAACTTCACGTTGTGAAAACGCGTTACGTCCGCTTCAAGCACCGCCCGGTCCGGGCGGAAGGCTCTTTTCCGTTTACAAGCACTTTCCACAACCCTACAGCCTGTTGCTTGGGATTCTCAAATGTGGCCCGGTCGGTGAATTCCCCGGGATCAAAAATCAGCAGGTCTGCCCCATACCCAGGAGCCAAAATTCCCCGATCCTTTAACCCTAACCGTTTCGCAGGCTGGGAAGTCATTTTCGCAATGGCCGTTTCCAGGGAAAGCACCCCCTTTTCCCTCACAAACTCCCGCAGGAATTTTGGGAAAGAACCGTACAACCTGGGGTGGGGCATACCGCCCCCGCCATAAAGGGCATCGGAAATCAGGCTGACCCAGGGAAGGCATAAAACACGTTTCACGTCCTGCTCCGCCATACTTTGGAGAATCACCCCTACCCGGCCTTCCTGACTTTCAAATAGGCGGCAGAAGATCTCTACCTCTGAGACACCTTCTTTTTCCGCCGCCTGGGAAAAGGACTGGCCTTCCAGGGAGCGGTCCTGGCCGTTCCACAAGGAGCTGATGTAAATCCGCTCCCATCCAATGGAAAACACCATATTATCCCAATCGGGAAAATCTTTCTTCAATTCCTCATCCAGCAGCCGTTGCCCCCGGGCTGTGGAGAGCAAACCCGGCACATCTCCCCCCGCTTCTTCCAAAACACTGGGCGGTATCAAGGACAAAATCGTGGTGGAGCCTGCGGAATAGGGATAGGCGTCCGCGGTCACGTCCTGGCCCTGTTCCCGGGCGGCTTCCAAAATCCCGATGGCTTTTTCCAGCCCCCACCCGTGGTTTCGCAGGCCGGTCACTTTGAAATGGCTGATGTTGACCCCCACATTCCCCAGCTTCCCAATCCGCAGTACTTCCTCTACCGACTGGGACAAGGAATTGCCTTCTCCCCGGATATGGCTGGTCAAATAGCCCCCGTATTCCCCGGCAATCCCGGCCAGAAATGCAAAGTCTTCGGTGGAGCTGTAACACTCCGGCGGGTACATGATCCCACAGGACAACCCAAAAGCTCCCGCTTCCATGGCATCCCGCACATAGAATTCCGCTTTCCGGCGGGTTTCCTCAGTAAAAGGCTGGTTCCCATACCCTTTTACCGCCGTGGTAATGGCCCCGGTACACCCCAGCACCCCCACATTTAATGGGGCTCCCTGTTTCTCCAACGCCTGGATAAACTGGGAAACCGTGGGGAAAAAGCTGTCCCCGGGAGCCTCTCCCAAGCACGGCGCCAGAAACTGGTACAGCTCCTCTCGGTGCTCCGGCACACAGGGAGCAGGAGCAAGTCCACAATTTCCCATAATCGCCGTGGTGATCCCTTGCGCAAGCTCCAGCTTCCCGAACTCCGGGTCGTACAGGGCCGCCAGGTCACAGTGGCGGTGGGCGTCAAAAAAGCCCGGGCACACCACCCGCCCACCGGCGTCTACCGTTTGGGCGTCCAGCTCCCCCAGAGGCACAGGGCTTACTTCTTGGATCCGGTCCCCCTCTACCAGCACATCGCCGAGATAGGGCGGCGCCCCTGTACCGTCTACCAGAAGCCCGTTTTTTATGTGGATCATACCAGCATCCCCCTTGCCCCCACAGTCATTTCCCGCAACTGTCCCTTTTCTAATAAAAAGACGTGGTTGAACATGTTGAGAGCTGTGCACACGTGAATGGGTACCCATTCCAAGGTCTGTCCCACCCGCAACCCGGTTTCCCCGGATTCAGCGGTGAGAATCCCGTGCTCCTCATTCATTCGCCGCAGCCGCAATCCCTCATTGGGCGTTCCGTCTTCCTTCAGGGGAATGGCATACCCGGGATAAAACCCGGGAGCGGTATCCAGAGGGATATCCATGGGGAAGGTTTTGGTGCCCCCGTCCACCACCGCGTACCCCGGCTCCGGCGTACTGACCACGGTGGTGTAGAGCCGGACCGCAATGTCCTCAAACCGGGCGCAATGCTCCTTGGTGAGCATCCAATCTCCAAATATGTAGGTTCCCGGCCGCACCTCGTTCACCAGTCCCGTCTTGGCCACCAGCAGGCCGGTGGGCGTGCTGCCCGCACTGATGTCTTCCACCGGTATGCCCGCCTTTTTCAATTCTTCAGCGAATTCCTTCATCAACCGCCCCTCTTCCCAGGCAGCGGCTTCGTTGTCTTCCGTGGGCTGGTCTTGAAGGATCAGGCTTTTGAAGGTGTAAATCCCGGTCAGGCGCAGGCCGGGAAGGCTGTGAACCGCCTGGGCCAACGCCAAGCCCTTTTCCCTGGGGACTCCCGTACGCTTGGCGCCTGTGTCCACTTCCAGCCGGATTTCCAGGGTGACCCCTGCTTCCTGGGCAGCCTTGGAAAGCTGCTGGGCTCCTTCCAGGCTGTCCACCGCCAGAATCAGCCGCCGGATCTTTTTGTGAAGGGCCAAAGCCCGGCGGATCCGGAATTCTCCCACCATGGGGTAGGCGATAAAGATGTCCTCTACCCCACCGCCGGCCATGACCTCTGCTTCGCTGACCTTGGCGCAGGTGATCCCCGACGCGCCGGCGGCCAGCTGCAACTGGGCAAAATAGGGCATTTTATGGGTTTTAATATGGGGGCGCAGTTTACATCCGCAAGCGGACACACCTTCCTGCATGCGGGAAATATTTTGTTTCGCTTTTTCCACATCGATGACCAAACAGGGCGTTTCCGGCACTTGAAGCATGGAATTTCCTCTCCTTATTGGTAGAAAGCCCTTGGTCTCCCCATTCCCGGTTGTCACGGCGCCAAAATGGTTTTTGGAGAAAAGGGCTTAAATTTTCCATTCATTTCTAAAAATTATATAAGACATCACCGTCTGCGTCAAGGCTTAAGTGGCAAGATCGGCAGAGTCTTCCCACTTTTCCTACAGGGATTTCCGCCATTTTATTCCCCTGAGAAAAAACAGCTTTTCTTAATTTTTTTAATATTGCTTTAATTTTCCAGGAATATACTAAAGCCACAGTCGAGAGAACATTCCTCGATAAACAAAAAGAAACTCTGTTATAAACGGGAAAACCGTAGTCCCGGTCAAAACTTCCGAAACAACCAGAAAGGGGAAAAAGGAACCATGAAAAAGATTGTCACTTTGATTGCCACCCTGGCTATGAGCCTGACGCTGGCTTTACCCGCTTCCGCAGCGGGAGGAAACTTCCAAGACGTTACCCGCAACCATTGGGCATACAACTACGTAGACCGGGCCGCTTCCTCCAGCTGGGTCAGCGGTGTGGGAAACGGCCGTTACGACCCGGAATCCCAGGTCACGGGCGCAGAATTCGTAACCATGATCACCAAATCGCTCTATCCCTCTGAGGTGAGCAATGCACAGCCCGGCCAGGCCTGGTACCAGGGCTACGTGAACACCGCCAACGCTCACGGCCTGCTGACCCACGGCATGGGCAGCACCGCCGCACTGAACGCCCCCATCTCCCGCTACAATATGGCGGCCGTACTTTTCAACGTGGCCGATGAATACGGCATACTCCGGCCTACCAGCAATGGGTTCCTGTCCACCGACGGGAGCAGACGCTGGAGCTACAGCACCGCTCAGTTCTACATCGGGGACTGGGCCTCTGTCCCCCAGGAATACCAGGAAGCCGTGTTGGCCTGCTACGCCATGGGCCTGCTCAGCGGCAATGACGCCCGGGGCAGCTTCGGCGGCTCCTCTTCCATGACCCGTGCCCAGGCTGCTGTGGTATTGTGCCGCACCTACGACGGTTCCACTGGCCAGACTACCACGGACAGCGTCACCGGCGGCATCACTCAGGAAGAAGCCAAACTCACCGCTTTGGAACATGCTGGGGTGAACGTTTCCGATGCCACCTTCCACCGTGTGGAAGAAGAATGGGAAAACGGACGCAGCGTTTATGAAGTAGAATTCTATGTGGGCAACGTGGAATACGATTATGAAATTGACAAGACCACTGGCGCCATCGTCAGCTACGACAGCGACATCGAGGGCTGGACTCCCGGCAATTCCAACACAGGCTCTACCGGTGGCATCACCCAGGAAGAAGCCAAGGCCATCGCCTTGGAGCACGCCGGAGTCAGCTCCGGGAACGCCACCTTCTACCGTGTGAAGGAAGATTGGGAAAACGGCCGCTATGTCTATGAGATCGAGTTCTATGTAGGCAACGTGGAATACGACTACGAGATCGGAAAGTCCACCGGTAAGATCGTCAGCTACGACAGCGACATCGAAGGCTGGGCCCCCTCTACTCCCGGCACAGGCTCTACTGGCAGCATCACCCAGGAAGAAGCCAAGGCCATCGCCTTGAAGCACGCCGGAGTCAGCTCCGGGAACGCCACCTTCTACCGTGTGAAGGAAGACTGGGACGACGGCCGCACTGTCTATGAAGTGGAGTTCTACGTGGGCAACGTGGAATACGACTACGAGATCGACAAAGCTACCGGAACCATCATCAGCTACGACAGCGACATCGAGGGCTGGGCTCCCTCTACTCCCGGAACCGGCTCCACCGGCAGCCTCACTCTGGAAGAGGCCCGGAACATGGTACTGGCCAAAGTGCCTGGCATGACAGCCCAAAACGTGCAGATCCATCAGGATTATGACGACGGGCGCAAAGTGTATGAAGGCGAAGCCTGGTACAATGGCAGAGAGTATGAATTCGAGATCGACGCTTCCACCAAGCAATTCTTGGAATGGAGTGAGGAACGCTGGTAACAACCACATTGAAAAGGCCGCGGCGATGTTTTCCGCGGCCTTTTCCTTTTTCCAATCCTTCCCCCTTCACGCTCCTTGCCAAACCGATAAACCATGTGATATGATTATAACGCTTGTGAAATCCTTATTTCATTTTTGTCACGATACACCGCCTGGACCAGTTGGAAAAAGACTTCACAACACCCTTTCATTCCCATACATTAAGGAGGAAATTTCCCATGATCCAATACGCCAAAACGAAATACGGCACTCTGGAAAGCGTGAAGAGCAATGCCGGATTTGCCCTGTTCCGGGGTGTGCGCTATGCCAAGCCCCCTGTAGGCCAGCTGCGGTTTGCCCCCCCTCAGGAACCCGATTCCTGGGAAGGCGTTATTAAATGCGACACTTACGGTGCTGTGGCTCCTCAGGGTCCCTTGGCTCTCCACGACGAGACAGGCCGCCTGAAAAAGGTTATGCCCGGCTATCCCTATCCGCCGAAAATCGATGAGGACTGCCTGTTCCTCAATGTTTACACACCTGCCGAGGACGAGAACGCCAAACTGCCGGTGATGTTCTACATTCATGGCGGCGGCTTCCAGAATTGGTACGGCTCCTGCTATGAGTACTGCGGCGATGGCCTGGCCAGCCACGGTGTGGTTGTGGTCACCATCAACTACCGTATGAATGTGTTTGGCTTTTTCGCCCACCCGGACTTGAAAAAGGAATCCCCTTCCGGCTGCTGCGGCAATTACGGTATCTTGGATCAGGTTCAGGCTTTGCGCTGGGTTCGGGAAAACATCGCCTCTTTCGGCGGCGATCCTGACAACATCACCATCTTTGGCCAGTCAGCCGGCGCCATGTCTGTCCAGGCCCTCGCCTGCTCTCCCTTGACCAAAGGCTGGTTTAAGCATGCTGCCATGCATTCCGGTGGCGGCCTGTTCGCCTTTGCCGGCCGTCCCCAGCAACCCAGCATGGCGGAGCGCAGTGTGAAATTCCTGGAATTCTGCGGCTGCGGATCCATTGAGGAACTTCGGGCTATGCCTTGGGAAACTCTGGAGCAACACACGCTGGAATACATGCAATTCCACAACGAAACCTTCAGCCTGGAACCCGATGGATATGTGCTGCCCAAGTCTGTGGAAGAGTGCTTGCAAGACGGTACCATGCAGCATGTAGATTACCTTTTTGGCTGCACCGTAGACGAGGGGATCCGGGAAATGCCCCAGTATTTTGCTTCCGGCTTGGCTCCCGCTGTGCGCGCTCTGGCCTACGCTATGAAGGAAAAGGGCTATCAAGCACCTTATGTGTATTGCTTTGACCGTCCCCAGCCTGGCGATGATATCGGCACACCCCACTCCTGTGACAACCGGTATGTATTCTGTTCCCTGGCGGAATCCTGGCGGCCTTATGACGAAAGTGACTACGCCCTTTCGGAGCAGATGATGAACTATTGGACCAATTTCGCCAAAACGGGCGATCCCAATGGGGAAGGCATCAGCCGCTGGGAACCCTTTGGGGAGAATGGACTGGTATTGCGGCTGTCCACCCAAGGATGTGCTATGACCGATCTGACTGTGGAAGGGGATCTGGCCCAACGCACTGAGAAACTTTTAGAGCTTTTCCATCAATAAAGAACATCTCTTTATCATTTATGGGGTTTTTATAAAAAAGGGGATACCGTGAAGGTATCCCCTTTTTGTCACAACAGACTTTCTAAAACTTCTTTTTCTGGAATCTT
>DXXH01000004.1:42051-51302 GCA_019416395.1 Clostridiales bacterium | reverse complement strand
GTTCTCTCCCCTGCAAATTGTTTTTCGGATATTTCCGCCCTGGGAGTCCTTGCTCTGAAAATTCTTTTTTAGAAACTTTTTTCCAGGCATTTTGCCCTGGGAAGCCCATTTTCGCCAGGAATTCCGCCCTTTTTTGTCTTGACAACCTTTTGAAGCGCTACTATACTTGTATAGCTTGAGGTTGAGGGTCCCCAAGTAATTTTACGTGAAAGGTTTGCGTGATTTGTATGAAAAAGAATGTAGTCCGTATCTTTGCCGCTATGCTGGCTTTGTGCTGCACTCTGACTCTGTCTGGCTGCACTGGTGGAAATAACACATCAAGCGCTCCGGAAAGCAGCGCCACAGAAAGCAGCACTCTGGACAGCAGCGCTGTCCAGGCTGAGGAAGAATCCGCTGAAAAAGTTGTGGAAGAAGCCGAGCAGGAAGCCATCGACTCCCAGGCCGAGGGAACTACCGCTACCGGAATGTTTTCTTCCATGGAAGACTTTGTGAACTCCGATGAGATCCAGAGCCAGATCGCGTCTTTGCAGACAGACGAGCTGGGTGTGACCATCACCGGCGAAGGCAACAAGCTGATCTACACATACACTTTCGCTGAGGGTACCGCAACCGATGGCATGGCTGAGAGCTTGGAATCCGCCATTCAGGCCCAGGCTTCCACTTTCCAATCCATTGCCGCCACTCTCGCCCAGGCTGTAGACGTGGAAAATCCTGTGGTGGTTGTAACCTATCAGGACAGCGAAGGCAACGAGATCTACTCTGCTGAATTCACCGCTGAATAAAAAACTGAACATATCAAAAGGTCCGCCGGCGAAACCCGCTGACGGACCTTTTCTTTTTGGGATTTTCCCGCTTTCACATCATGGCGGCCAATTCCCGGGCGGCGTGTTCCGGGGTCAGGCGGTCAATCCACAGCTTTTCCGTATTCAGAGCGCTGTAGCAGGACAGACGGTCCAGGCTCCGCTCCAACACGTCCCAGGAACGCAGTCCACGCTCCACGTCCCGGCCAATCCGTTCCCGCAAAGTTTCCGGCGTGGCCAACAGGGAAACTCTCCGCACTTGGACGCCGTCCAACGGCAGCCGCTCCAGCAAGCCATCGATGATCTCCTGCTGGTGCATCACCCAGCAAAAAATCACCGTTTCGTATGCCGGACAGCGCAGAAACTGCCCCAGCAGAAAGGCGATATTCTCCTGGACCATGGCTTTTGTTTCCTCTGTGACCTGAAAGGGAGCCATGTCCCAGCACCAATCCCCGTCCAAAAAGACGCTGGGGGCAGTCAGCTTTTTCAGCTGTTGGCAGACGGTGGTTTTCCCCACCCCCATAGGGCCTCCAATAAAAAACAGCCGTTTCATAGGGACTCCTCCTATCCGTTTTTTTCAGTATACCTGCATTCTTCCTCTTTCGCAAGAAATTCTTCCAAACAGGGAGAAGTCTTCTTGACAC
Source organism: Clostridiales bacterium (assembly GCA_019416395.1). Classification (GTDB taxonomy): domain Bacteria; phylum Bacillota; class Clostridia; order Oscillospirales; family Acutalibacteraceae; genus Acutalibacter. The sequence continues at coordinate 49,858 of DXXH01000004.1, read as the reverse complement.
GCTTTCTGTATGATATTATAATAATATCATATTAAAATCTTGAAAGAGGGGTACTTGTATGGAAACCAAGGAAAAAGTGGTCAACCGCTACGCGGAAAAGCCCATTAAAACGATCAACGGGTTCCTGATGCTGTTCGTCATTTTGCTGCTGTTTTTGGGAAGCATCGCCGCCATGGTTTGTGGTCCGGTATTTCTGTCAAAAACCAGCATAGCCGCCGCGGTAGTGCTCATTATCGTGGGCGCCCTTGTATTTATTGTGGATTTGTTCCTGATGGCAGGGCTGAAAATTCTCAATCCCAACGAGGCCTTGGTGTTCACCCTGTTTGGCAAATACCGGGGCACCTTGAAAAAGGACGGATATTTCTGGGTAAACCCATTCTGCGAGGGCATTAACCCCGGAGCCCAGAGAGCTTCCATGACCACCGTAAACGGTTCTACCAGCGTGACTTTTGGCGGAAGCAAAAAAATTTCCCTGAAAACCATGACGCTGAACAATGAAAAGCAAACCGTCAACGATGAACGGGGCAACCCCATCATCATCGGCACCATTGTGATCTGGCGGATTGTGGACACCACCAAGGCGGTGTTCAACGTACAAAATTACCGCACATTTCTTTCCACCCAGTGCGACTCCGCCACCCGGAATATCGCCCGCATGTATCCCTACGATTTGCTGGAAGAAGACAGCAGCAACGAAAAGACCCTGCGGGGCAGCAGCCAGGAAATCGCCGACATGATGAAACAGGATCTTCAGGACCGGGTGGCGATTGCAGGCTTGGAAATCCTGGAAGTGCGCATCACCCATCTTTCCTACGCCCCGGAAATCGCCGCGGCCATGCTTCAGCGCCAGCAGGCAGAAGCCATTGTGGCTGCTCGGAAAAAAATTGTGGAAGGCGCTGTGGGGATGGTGGAAATGGCCCTTGCCCAATTGAACGACGACCAGATCGTCAACCTGGACGAGGAGCGGAAAGCCGCCATGGTCAGCAATCTGTTGGTGGTGTTGTGCGGCAATAAAGACGCCCAGCCCATCGTGAACAGCGGATCCATTTATTGAGCCATGGAACAGAAAGAAAAGGACAAAAAACAAATTCTGTTGCGGATTTCCCCCACCTTATGGAAGGAATTGGCCGCTTGGGCAGAGGACGATTTCCGGTCCATCAACGGGCAAATTGAGTACTTGCTCACAGAATGCGTCCGCAAACGGAAGAAAGGACAGCGTGAAAACCAAGACCACCATGAATCCTAGTAAACCCCCGGGAAACCGCGCCAGGAATTTTTAAATCGCCTAAAAGACATGCCACAGGCAACGCTTTTCGGGCATGGACGCTTTGCCGAACAGAACTTTTCCCCCACATGGCATTCCATTTACATGCCGTCAAAATATTGAAACATGGAGCAGGCTGGGTAACCCTTTTTGGGGGCATACCCAGCCTGCTTTGCTTTCCACTTTTTTGATGGGAACTTTTGAATTTCACCTAAGGATTAGTGATAGTCGCTTTTTACCCAGGGTACTTTGGGGCACTCTTCCCCTTCCCGCGGATCTATATGTTTGTCCATGTGAAGCGAAAGTCCCATACGCAAAATTCCCGGATTCTCTTTGGTATAAGCTTCCCAAACAGGCAAACCTTCCCCATTTGGATTTCCATCGCTTATAAAATTGACAAAATACTGCTGCATCACCTGGGAAAGTTGATAATCCTCCGGAGTGAGATCCCGCCAATTCTCGGATACCATGTCAAACTGATACCAGTTATCCACTCCATGATAGGCGAAGGAAACAGGATCATCCCCGGGCATCCGGCGATCAAAGTAGTAAAAATACACCGGTTCTTTGCCTGGTTCTGCCTGCGCTTTGGCCCAGCGCTCTCCCATTTGGAACATCTCGGGAATATCCATATCATCTTTGGCGACTCCACACAAATAATCCACATTGTGCATCTTCCCAGATTCCGTAATGGTTTTACAGTAATTCTCCAACACATACCCATCGATGGTTGGAACCCAAATATGCTTTTGTTCCTTATTGATGGTGTGGTTGGAAGTTTCATAAGCGTCCATAATCTTTTCTATGGGGAGATCCCGCAGCTGGTCAGCGTCCTTTACTCCCAGTAAAGAAATAAATTTTTCTGCCTCTTCCACTGCGGCTTCCAAGGGAAGTTCCACTCCCCCGGAACTTTCCAGGATCGCTCCCTGATAGGCTCCCTCTGTCAATGAAGAGCAATTGAGGATCTCGCAGCTTTTTCCTCCAGCTGAGTTCCCCATTAAAACAATCCGTTCCGGATCTCCGCCAAAAGCGCCGATATTTTCCTTTACCCAGTGCAATGCGGCAATTTGGTCATGCATACCATAATTTCCAAAATGCCCCTCTTCGTCCGCCAAAACGGGATGGGCTAAAAATCCCAAAACTCCCACACGGTAATTAAAAGAAACGACCACTACCCCTTTACGGCAGAAATTCTCCTGCTCCAGCCAGATGTCCGCTCCGCTTCCATTACAGAACGCCCCACCGTGAATATAGAACAATACCGGCTGTTTGGCATTCTGATCTTCCGCCGCTGTCCAAATATTGATGTATAAGCAATCTTCGCTTTCCGGCCGGGGAGCGCTGGGACGAAGCGTACGGAAAGTGAATTCCTTTTGAAAGAAATTCCCATTCTGCCCTGGTAATCTCATAAACTGCCAACAGCGGTTGCCGTATTCCAAGGCGTCTTTTATCCCACTCCAAGGCTTTGGCGGCTGCGGGCGCATCCACCGCAGCGGGCCTACAGGGGATTGGGCATAAGGAATTCCTTTGAATACCCGGACCCCTTCGTGCTTTCCGACAGCTCCTCGAACTGCCCCATACTTTGTATTGACCACTTCTTGTATCAAAACCGTCACCTCAACCATTCAATTCGATAATCTATAATAGAGATTTCCAATCCGTCCATCTGTCCGCTGCCCTTCCGCGTTTTGCGGGTAAGCCAAGCCGACGCCTTCTGGCAAAATCACAGCTGGTTCTCCTGTCAGAGCCCTTTCGCAGCAATCCTCCAAATCTTCCAGACAGCCCAGTCCCAGTGGAACGGCTCCGTGACCTCCATAGATGCCTTCGAACTCTGTGGAAAGGCCTTGGATCCGCTGGATTGACTGAGCATAAACTTCTACTGGAGCGGAATAGGGAAAGAACAATTGCACTTGGCTATGGAAGCTATCCCCACCAAACAGCCGTTTGTAGCGCCTATCTAGAAAGCTGACGCAACCCCGGGTATGGCCCGGTGTATGGATCGCTTCCAGCTGAACTTCTCCCAAGGGGAATACCATGCCATCTTCCAACTCCAAAATCCTCACATTATTGGGGGGACGCAGCCATTCTTGATGCACCTCTACCGTTTTTCCGGTTTCAGCCGCCACTTTTTGCAAAAACCAAATTCGATGCTCCACTGTGGTTTCGGACCTTGCCAAGCCCCAGTCTTCCTTGTGAAGATACACCTCATCAAAATCGTAATTCCCACCGGCATGGTCTACATGCCCATGGGTATTCAGCACCAGCAACGGCAGCCCGGTCACCTGTTCTACCAACTGCTTGATACTCCCATATCCCGCGCAGGTATCAATTAAGGCCGCTCTCTGCGTTCCCAGCAGCAGGTACGCGTATTCCGCCCCACTCCCCTCAATTTGATAGAGGTCCTCACTAAGCTTCCGCATGGTCAAGGGTACTTTATCCACCTGCACTTCAACCCCTTTCTCAAAACATACCTTTTTTAGATGGGAAAAAGGCTGCCATAGATGTTTTTCCCTCTAGGCAGCCTCTCCCAAATCATAGTTTACTCGGCAGCGGGAACGCCCATGTAATCCAGATATTCCTGCCACTGACGGTTGTATTCTTCAAAAACGATGTCGGCCCCTGCCTCAACCATTTTCTCTTTAAAGGTGGCAATTCCAGATTCCACATCTGCGATCTGTCCATGCACCAGGGGATAACCATACTGCTGATAGGTCAAAGACAAGGCGTTCACGTAATCCCGGACAGGTTCAATGTTAACCGGGAACGCTTCCTTATAGTTGTACACAGCGTAATCGATGATCCGATCATACTGCTCTTCCACCTTGCTGTAGTAAGAAGGCCGTAGCTGGAATTCCGGATTGATCAAATTGGAAAAGCCCATAGCGTTTTGCAGGTATCCGGGATTTTCAGCGTCATTCAGAGAAACATAGTTGCCTTCGTCGTCCACTTCATAGTGGGTGCCTTCAATACCGCAGTCCACCAGGCGGGACAACTCTTCATTGGTCAGCAGTTCCTTGACAAACAGCAACGCTCTTTCCGGATTCTGAGAAGAATAAGGAATGGCGAAGGAACCCTGGAACGGAACGTTGGGCATGGAAATCTTGAACATCTCGGCCCAGCTGATGTAACCAAATTCCCAATCCGGATTCGAAGTCTCTGCGGGAAGGATCACAGTGGTCAACAAGGTTTCATAAGCGGTGTTGAAAATAGAAGAAGCATACTTGCCTGCCAGCATCACAGAAGCGTGATCCTCTGTATTGGACACCGCGTCAGACTGTACATATCCCTTTTCCACCCACTCACGGGCCCAAGTGCAGTAGTCCTTAAAATTCTCTGTGTCTACGCTGACATGGAGATCCCGGGGCTCATCAAGGCTGCAAACAAAATAATGGAAATAGGGGTGGCCAATACCGGTATGCTCATGATACATGCTGTTATAAATGGTGAACATGTCGTTGGCATGACTGTACATGGGCAGCATGTTGGGCTCATTGGCAATAATGGCGTCGCAATACTGGGCGATTGTATCCATGTCGGTGATTTCCGGAACACCATACTTCTGGCGAAGATCCTCACGATAGAGGAAACCAGCGCTGGTGCAGTTCTGCCGTACACCAGGAATGGCGTAATCGTGGCCGTTGATCTTGCACTCGTCCCAAACCTCTTGGGAAATAATCTCCCTCAATTCCGGGACATAAGTATCCACCATATCTTCAATGGGAATAAACGCGTTGTTATTGGCTTTATCCGCATAGGAGAACCATGTGGCCTCAAATACCAGGTCGCAATCTTCGCCAGTAGAAAGCAACAGATTATATTTGGTTTCCTGATCTGCTGTGCCAATGGCGTTAAATTTCACGGTACAATTGAGTTTTTCCTGGGTGATTTCGTTGATGGCGGCCGTCACCTGATCCAAATCCTGGGGCGCGTCATAGGGGAAATACACTACCAATTCCACTGGCTCGCTGATATCCAGCTGCCCAGCTTCGCTGGTTTCCGCAGATTCGGTACCGGACGTCTGCGATGTAGTGGAAGACTGTGACTCTTGTCCCCCTTGAGAGGAAGTTCCCGAAGAAGCGCCGCCCCCGTCTCCGCAAGCGACTAAGGAAAGCAACATAGTCAGCGCCAAAACCAACGACAATACTTTTTTCATTTTTTTACCTCCTGCTTTTAAAAATTTGCGTCCTTTCCCACGTTGGCTCGTGAAAAGAACTGAGTTTTGTGACAACTGGGAAATTCCAAGCAATCCTTTTCCCCGGCGCAGGCCTGTCCGCCAAAGAAAAAGCGCCTTCTTCCCCCTCCCGTTTCGGAAGATTTTCCCTTCCGGTTGAGCATATGTTGACTCGGCCAATCACTGACCGTGAAAACCAAACCGTATCTATTTTTCCTGGACGCTCTCCGCAATCTTATCCTTTGACCGCGCCCACCATAATCCCCCGGACAAAATACTTCTGGGCAAAAGGATAAGCCAGCAAGATGGGACCAGTGGAAAGAATGGCCATAGCCATCTTTACGGATTCTGTGGGAAGCTGCATAGTGGAAGTCAATGTAGCGCCGCTGGAATTGGACAAGCTTTGCTGCGCTGTCAGAATGTTATACAGGTACAGCTGTAGCGGAAACTTATCGGCATCGGAAAGATACAACATACTTTGATACCAGTCGTTCCAGTATTGTAGTGCCAAAAACAGCCCAATGGTGGCAATTCCGGGAACGGACAAGGGTAAAACCACGCTGACAAAAATCCGCAAATCCCCAGCGGAATCTATCTTTGCCGCCTCGATCAACTCATCGGGTATAGTTTTCATGAAATTCCGCATCAGTAGAATGTTGAACGGCGTCAACATGGGCAACAAGATCACAGCCCACAAATTGTCTTTCAAATTCAGGGTATTCACCACCAACATATAGGTGGGGATCATTCCTGCGGAAAACAACGTGGTGAAATAGACGAAAAACGCGATCCGGTTCCGGTATTTAAAATCTTTCCGGTTCAGCACGTATCCCGCCATGGTGATCAGGCAAAGACCCAGAAATGTACCGATTACCGTAATATAAATTGTCACCCCATAAGATCGGACCAGGTCTGTAGGATTCTTGAAAAGGTACTGGTACGCATAAAAGGAAACCTGTGAGGGGATCAACTGATAGCCGTCCCGGATAATCGCCGCATTATCGGTGATTGACGACATGACAATGATCAGAAATGGAACAAGGCATATAATGGAAACCAAAGCCATGACCACAAACGAGACAGTCGAAATCATTTTACTACTTTGCACATACGTTTTCATTGGATAATTTTTCCTCCTTTCCCTTTAGAATAAAGCGTTGTCCGGACTTACTTTGCGCACAATCCCATTTACCAATAAAATAAACAGGAATCCAAAAACCGATTGATACACACATGTAGCGGTGCCGATGGAAATATTAAACGTGGATTTCAAAGTGCGGAAAATGTAGGTATCCAAAATATCCGTTGCCTCAAACAGCAAGCCGTTATCCCCTACCAGGTTATAAAACAGCTGGAACTGGCCCCGGAACATGGTCCCCACCGCAAGCAGGGTCAGGGTAATAATGGTGGGCTTGAGCAGGGGCAGGGTGATGTGCCGGATCTTTTGCCAGCCTGTGGCACCGTCTATATCGGCGGCTTCGTAATAGGTGTCGTCAATGCCGGTAATCGCCGCCAAATACACCACGCTTCCGTAGCCCAACTGCTTCCACAGATACACCAGAATGATGATCCCGGGCCAGATCTGTGAATTGGAATAGGCGTCGAAGCCCGTGACCCCCATATTTTCCAAAGACACTGTCAACATTCCGTTGGTGGAATTGAGTACCGCATAGCTAAACGCTTTTACAATGACAAAAGAAATAAAATAGGGGAAAAAGATGGACGTCTGCATGATCCGCCGCATGCGCATTCCCAAATTGCTGAGCATGATTGCCACGGCCATTTGGGTCAGATTCCCCAAAATAATAAAGGCAATATTATAAAGCAGCGTGTTGCGGGTTAAATACTCCAGAGTGCCGGAACTAAATAAGTAAGAGAAGTTTTGAAATCCCACCCAGGGGTTTTCAAACAGCCCCGCTCCAAATTGGAACTTGGAAAACGCGTAATAAAATCCCCGCATGGGCAAATACCCCAAAATAACAAAGTACAATACAGTGGGTAAAATCATTAAAAATAGAATGTAGTGGGATTTTATCTCCGCGAAAAAACCAGATCGATTTTTTGTCTTCGTCTCTAAGGCTTTTGCAGATTGCTTTTTCACCATGTCGTTCTCCTCCATCTTCATTGAACACCCTTTCTGGGTGCCTCTTATGTGTTGTGTTATACCACAACTCTTTTCCTCAGTGAAGTTCTAAAAACAGCACAATTCCCCAAAATACTGGGTTTCTCTCACTAAACTTTTCCTGCTTTTCTTAAAATACCGTACATCTAGAGGGTTTCAGAAGGCCCAAATCTTGATTTCAGATAGTCCATTTGTTACAATATGAAAAAATTAGAGCGGTTTTTTCTATGCTTTTTATACGACACACATT
>DXXH01000004.1:7330-42041 GCA_019416395.1 Clostridiales bacterium | reverse complement strand
CATTTGATTCTCTTTCAAAACTTCGACTAAAAAAACCAGTCCGCAGGAGGCGTTTCCATGAAAAAACACTTTCCCTTCTTCCACTTTCACTCCATAAAGAAAAGAAACCTGCGGAATTTTCTGGTTTTCTTTTCCCTGATGGTAGCAATCACGCTGCTCCTCACTTTGATGATGTTCAGCCAGGCCTCGGGAATCCTTTTGGAAAACACCTATCTGACCAGTCTGGCAGCTATGGAGCAATCCCAAGAGCATATTCGCGTCCTGCTGGACACAGCCACCAAATTTACCACGGAAATCCATGCGGATGCCACCTTTTACCCTCTGTTATACAGCGGTGGTCCCGCTTATTACGAAGTGATGCCCGCTTTAAACCGTTTAAACGCTATGCTGGCATTGATCCCCTATGTGGAAAGCATCTACATTGTGAACGATTCCACCCAAACCGTCTATCTCAGCACCAGCTCCAACAACGATTCCCTGACAAACCAGGTTCTCAGCTATGAAGAATTTCCAGACAAAGACGCCCTTCGTTTTTTGGACTCCTACTCGTTTAGCACTCCCACTCCGGTGCTGCGCACCTATACCATGGAAAATACCCAGGAAGAAAAATCCAGCTTCACCATTGTGCTTTGCGATTGGCAGGAACGAGCCGGAAAATTACAGCGGGCTATTATGATCAACCTGTCCTGCGACTATTTCACAGACATTATGCAATCCCTGCACAACCGGCAAGAAAGCTCCCAGATCATCACCATTTCACAAGACGGAAAAGTTCTTTCCCAAATAGGCGATACCAGCACAGACCTGGCCCAAGAAATCATGGAAACCTCCATTTGGGACCGGGCGGAAACCGCCCCCAGCGGCTTTTTCCAAAAAGAGCTACTGGGTGAAAACAAGCTGGTCATTTATGCCGCGGATACTTCTATGGGCTGGATGTGCATACAATGTATCCCGTATTACCGTCTGCTTTCCCCCATTGTGGACTTGTGCTATTCTGCGCTTCTAATTTGTCTGGGCATGCTGATTGTCGCTTCCAGTTTAGCGTTATGGCTTACATGGAGAATTTCCAAACCACTGGACGACGCGGAAAGCCATCTTTTGATTCTCAATCAAAAGCTCAGCGACGCGGAACAGAACGCCAGCCGTGATGTACTATTCCATTTCATGCAGGGCAGACCCACGCAAAAGATCTTGGACCGTTTTTATTCTCTACCGGAAGACAAGCGTCCCTGTGTAGCTCACGGGTGGTACTGCGTTTCGGTCCTCTTTTTCGATGATTTCGAACCCTTGCGGCAGATGTCCGAAAAGCAGCTGTTGGATTTCATTTCCCAAACTGCCCATGTTGTGGAAGAAAGCATGCCCAAGGACATTCTCTGTTCCAGTGTGCTTTCCCCTTCCAAAACCATCACCTTTTTGCTTTCTTCCGAAAATCTAGATACAGAAAGCCTGGTTCCGGAAGCCCTGCACAACGCCCAAGTAAAGCTGAATTCCCAAGGAATTTCCGTTTCTACCATGACCAGCACTTATTCCCACACCTTGTCCCACATTTACGGCATTTACCAACAGGCCCGCAGTTTTAGCCGCCAACAGGTTTTTTACGGCCGCCAATCTTCCATTATGATGTCGGCTGTATCCCGCACGGCAGAGCCTGCTTATCTTTATCCCAGCGCCAAGGAAAAAGCTATGCTCAGTGAAATTACCCGGGGCAATGGTGAAGAGGCTTATAAAATGTATCTGGAGATCATCGAGGACAGCCGGCAATATTCTTTCTCCGCTTTTTATGCTGCTTTGGCCCACATTGTTCTCGCCTTGACCGATTTACAAAAGAAGGTCACTTCCGATTCGGCTGAAACGCGCCCTCTGGATTTTGACGCTCTCACACGTCTGGAGCAATATCACTCTACGGAAGAGTTAAATCAACAATTGCACCATTGTATCCAGCAATTGGCCGAAAGCGTTGTTCAAAACAAGTCTTCCAGCAAATCCCGCCTGATTCAGGCCATTGACAAGATTTTGGAAGAACAATATTCCGATTCTTCCCTGGGAATTGACGGAATTGCCGCTCAATTGAAAATGTCTGCCAACTACATCGGTCGCACTTATAAACAGTACACCACGGTCACGATTTTGGATCATCTTCTGGAAATCAGAATGTCCCAGGCGCGTCATCTGCTTTCCACCACCAATATGACCGTGTCGGCTGTTGCATCTGCTGTGGGTTTCTCAAATGACACCTATTTTTACAAGCTGTTTAAAGAGAAACATCACATGACTCCCGCAGAATTCCGTGCCAGAGGCGGCGATTAATTTCCACGTCCCCTACCTAAAAAATCCCCCTTCCTTTTCTGGAAGGGGGATTTTCCGTTTGACATCTTATTTCCGTTTCTTCTGGACCGCCTGTTTAGCGGCCTGCACAATATCTGGAACATCTACATGGTAATAGGCAATCAGCTGGTCATAGGTTCCGCTCATGGTATAGGTATCTTGAAATCCCACGGCTTGAAACGGAACAGCTATTTGGTTCTCGCACAGCACGGAAGCAACCATGCTTTTCAGTCCACCCGACAGCCACTGCTCTTCCACTGTCACCAGCGCTCCTGTTTCACTGGCCGCTGAAAGAACAGCTTCCCGGTCCAAAGGCTTCAAGGTAAACATATCGATCACACGGGCTTGAATCCCTTCTTGCGCCAATTCTTCCGCAGCCTTCAGCGAACGGCCTACACAAAGCCCGTACCCGATCAGTGTGACGTCCTTGCCTTCCCGCAAAACATTTGCCTTGCCAATCTGGATCTGCGCCCCATCAGCGTAAATGGGGTCTGCCTCATTTCTGGACACGCTCATATACGCCGGACCTTCATATTCCTCAATGAGCATTCTGGTCAGAGTATCCGTCATCCAAGGATCACTGGGGTATAACACCAGCATCCCTGGAATCAGGGACATTACCGAAATGTCGTCCAAGGAATGGTGGGTGCTTCCATCATAACCGCCTGTTACACTGTTGTTGGAGCCAATCAGCCGCACATTCAAATGACTGTACCCAATCAGGGTTTTCGCTGCCAGTGAGCCAATCGTAGTGATGAAAGTGGCAAAAGTGTTTACAAATGGAATGGCCCCTGCGGAAGCCATGCCTGCCGCCATGGCTGTCATGTTCGCCTCGGCGATCCCCACATCAAAAAAGCGTTCCGGACACACCTGCTGGAACATAGCTGTTTTTGTGCTTGTGGCCAAATCTGCGTCCAACACCAAAACCCGCGGCTCTTGTTTGCCGTAACGGGCCAGCGCATTTCCATAAACGTCCCGTAATGCACTCATTCCGCATCTCCCCCCAACTCCTGCATTGCTTGCCGGTATTCTTCTGTGCTCAGCTTTTTCCCGTGGTATGTATTTTTCCCTTCCATAAAGGAAACGCCTTTTCCTTTGACGGTCTCAGCAATAATTACGCTGGGGGTTCCGGTGTGCTCTTGCGCTGTACGGACCGCCTGATACAGCTTCCTCACATCGTGCCCATCGCACACCTGGGTAAACCAGCCAAAGCTTTCCCATTTTCCAGCTAAATCCCCCAAAGGCATTACCTGGTCGCTGGGCCCGTCCAATTGGACTTTATTCCGGTCTACAATGGCAATCAAGCGGTCGGTTTGGAATTTGGCGGCAGCCATGGCAGCTTCCCACACCGTGCCTTCATTCAGTTCTCCATCTCCCAACACCGCGTATACACGCGCGGGACTCTGAAACGTCCGCAAAGTGCAGGCCATACCCAGCGCCGCGGACAACCCCATACCCAGAGGCCCGGTGGAAAGCTCTACGCCAGGCAGCTTTCCAGCACAGGGGTGCCCCTGTAATCTGGAGTGTAGCTGCCGCAGGGTGGACATTTCTTCCAAATTAAAAAATCCCTTTTCCGCCAATAACCGGTACAGCATAGGGGCCGCGTGACCTTTGGCCAGTACAATCCGGTCCCGATTGGGATTCTCCCACAATTCAGGGGAAATATTAGCGCATTCCAAATAAAGTACAGCTAAAATCTCGCAAACCGAAAGCGAGCCCCCCGGATGGCCGGTCCCCACATTGTACAGCGTTGTCAAAACATCTATGCGAAACTGCCTGCAAAGCTCTTCCAATTCAGCAGCTCGGTTCTCTTCAAGGTTCATCGCCTTCACAACACAACCCCCTCTTTTCTCTCCACAAGGCTTTCGCCGCTTTTACCACATCTTGGACCCCTAAATGGCAATAATCGTACAGCTCATCTTCCAGGCCCGATTCCGCAAACCGATCTTGAAGCCCCATACAATGCACCTTTACAGGAGTTTCCGCGCACACGGTTTGGCAAATTTGGCTGCCCAGTCCGCCCATAACCGTCCGATCTTCCACGGAGAGAACGGCTCCCGTTTCTCTAGCGGCTTTCAAGATCATCTCTTTATCAAGCGGTTTGATGCAGGGCATTTCAATGAGCCTTACATGAATTCCCTCTTCCGCCAAAATGTTCCTGGCCTCCACACAGCGGCATACCATGGACCCATAGGTAACGATGGTCAAATCCTCACCGTCCGCCATGAGATTTCCTTTTCCCACCTCAAAATGATAGGTGGAGAACACCGTATGTGCTTGACTTCTTCCAAGGCCCAGATAAACAGGCCCATTATGTTCCAAAAGTACACGGGTCATTTCCCGGGCAGCACATGCGTCAGCTGCTACAGCCACTACAAAATTGGGAATTGCCGTCATGATGGGAACATCTTCCTGTCCCTGGTGGGTAACCCCCTCAATGGACCCGGTTATTCCGCTCATGCCGCCAACTACTTTTACATTTAAATTGGGATAAGCGATAAATGTCCGCACTTCTTCCAATGCTCTCATACATGTAAAGGGTGCATATGTAGTAGCGATGGCCAAAAATCCGTCTGCCGCCAATCCCGCAGCCATTGTCATCATATTTTGTTCCGCGATGCCCACATTGATAACCCGTTCGGGATGCTTTTTCTCCAGTCCCTTCAGCCCCATGGATCTGGCCGTATCTGCAGATACCACAACAATGTCCGGATTGTGTTCCGCCAGCTCTTCTAAGGTTTCCCCAAACGCTACCCGGGTGGATACCTGGTCCATTTGTTTCACACATATTCCCCCTTTTCAATCTGTTCCCGGGCATACGCGAATTCTTTTTGAGCTTGCTGGTATTGCTCCTCTGTGGGAATACCCGTATGCCATGAGGGTTGATTTTCCATATAGCTCACACCCTTGCCTTTCGTGGTATGAGCTATGATCAGAACGGGTTTTCCCTTTATCACACGGGCCCGTTCCAATGTATCAACGATTTCCCTCATATTGTGTCCGTTCATTTCCAATACATGAAACCCAAACGCTTCCCATTTGTCTCTGAGAGGTTCCAACGACATAATCCCCTCCAGAAAACCACTGGATTGAATATGGTTGTAATCGATTATCGCTGTCAGATTATCCAGATGAAAATTCCCAGCTGTCATGGCAGCTTCCCATACCATACCTTCCTGGCTTTCCCCATCTCCTAAAAGAACATACACATGGCTGTCCCAATTCCGAAGCTTCAAGCCCACTGCCATACCCACACCGGCAGACAAGCCATGCCCCAGGGAACCGGTGGTCATATCCACCCCCGGTGTTTTGGTCATATCCGGGTGCCCCTGCAATTTAGAACCGCACCGCCGCAGTGTTGGAAACCAGGATTTGTCAAAATATCCCCTTTCCGCCAACGCTCCATACAGCGCCGGGGCTGCATGTCCTTTGGAAAGAATAAAACGGTCCCGTTTCGGCCACTTTGGATCCTGGGGGTTGATCCGCATTTCTTTAAAATATAGCGCCGTCACTATGTCCGCGCAGGACAAAGAAGGTGCAGGATGAGCTGGACCTTGCCCAAAAGTACACAAATCTATAATGTCCTGACGAATATCCACCGCTTTCAGTTCCAATTCTTGTATCTTCATAACTCAGCCCTTCCTTGTCCGTTCCAGTAGATCTTCCATACACCGCGACGGGCTGGAAAGCACGGGGATTCCCAACGACTGCCTCAGTGAGGTTTCCATGCGGGACATGGAGCCTTGCGCCAACACCAAGACGTCAATTTCCCCAACCAACTGCCGCGCTGCCTTCTCCAATAACGCGTCATGGGTTTCCGTGTCCCCTGAGGCTTGGGCTTGGTAAGCACCTTCCGCCACAATCGCCCTAACCGTCACATCACGTCCCAATTTGGCGGCAGTACGGCGAATACAGCCGGTGGTAGGCTCTATGGTGCTTTCCACACTGGCCAACACCCCAATCCGCTGATACTGCGTAACCGCTTCCTGAATCATAGCCTGATCGATCCGCAAAATGGGCACCGGTAAAAACTGGTCCGCCGCTTCCGTAATATCCCCCACGGTCGAACAAGCACAAACTACCAGATCACAGCCTGCGTCAACCGCCGCTTCAAATAGCTCCATCAGCCGTTTGCGAATCTTGGAAGTGATGCCGTCTTTCAAAATATCCGCCACCAAACCGCTATCCGCCAGATGGACTGTCTCCACGCCAGGCAGCATTTCTTTTGCCAGCTTTTGGATATTTGAAACCAATCCTCCCATCGAGGTGTACACAAATCCGATTTTCATACAGATTCCTCCATCATAATCACAACTTTCCCTAAATCATCACGCCCGCTGCAAGCCATATCCATGGCTTCCTGGGCCCGTGAGAAGGGATACACATGGCTGATCAATTTATCGATTTGCTGGATATGTTTTGGATAGTCCTCAATTACCTTTGGGAATTTACCAATTTCCAGCCGGGAACCTACTACATTCAACTCCTTCCGGCCAATCCGGACTGTGGGAATAGACGCCGGCGCATCGGTGTATCCCATGGGAACCACCACTCCCGCCTGGGAAGTCACTTCAATCGCCTGTTCAAATGTCTGTGGGCTTCCTGCCGCGTCAATGGTCACATTGGGTCCTTCCCCATCGGTCAGTTCCATCAATCTGGCTTTTACGTCTTCCTTTCCTGCATCGATGGGAATAGCGCCCAGTCCTGCTGCCAGTTCCAGCCGCTTGGGAATCATATCCGAAACGATGATTTTTTCCACGCCCATGGTCCGGAAGGTATCCAGCACCACCTGGCCCGCAGGCCCCATACCGGAAATAAACACCACGTCGTCCGTCTGCACATTACTGCGGGCAGCCACCTGCGCTCCCAACGTATAGGGCTCCATCATGACCGCTTCTTTCCAACCAATCTCACTTGGAAAAACATGGAGCTTTTCTTCCGGAGCCACAAAATACTCCTGGTATCCTCCATCGGTATTGATTCCCCGAATCTGAAGGTTCCGGCAAACATTTCCCCGCCCGCGGCGGCAGGCATAGCATTCCCCACAGAAAATAATGGGCTCCAGCACAACCCGGTCTCCCACTTTCACTTTGGAAACCGACTTTCCAATCTCCACAACCTCTCCCACAGCCTCATGGCCCAACACTCTGGGATACGTGGCGAAGGTATTTTTCCCGTGATAGATCTTGATGTCTGAACCACAGATGCCCACGGCTTTTGTCTTCACAAGTACCTGATGTTCTTCCTCAATGGACGGAATGGGAACTTCCTCATACTCCATTTGATACGGCTTTACTACAACCAGTCTTTTCACAACCCATTCTCCCTTCTCAAATTTTCAACGGTCCTTGTTTTTCTTTTTCCATGATAAACGTATCTCCAATAGAAGAACCACCATCGCAGAACAGACACTGGCCTGTCACATGGGGCGCCCCATCGGACAAAAACATCACCACCGGTGCCACCAACCACTCCGTCCGGCCAGCACAGCCTCTGGGAATGCTTTCCACCCGTTTTTGATAGCTTTCCGGGTTTTCCTCAATTTCCCGGCGGTTAATGGCGGTTACGATCATACCAGGAGCGATGGCATTTACTGTGATCCCATTCTGTGCCCATTCAACGGCCAATGCCCTTGTGAACCCATTGATGGCCGCTTTGCTGGAAGCGTACGCGGTATAGTACCGTTTTCCCCGAATGGAACTGAGTGAGGAAATATTCACCACTCTCCCGCTGTTTTGCGCCAGCATATAAGGAGCTACCGCCCTGCAACAATGAATGGTACCCATCAGGTTTACATCTAAAACTTGCCGGTACTTTTCCATATTCGCGCTATGCAACGCCTCAATACTGTTGATTCCAGCGCAGTTGACCAAACCATCTATTCTGCCAAACTCCTGGAAAATTTTTTGAAATACTTCCGTTACCCCTGCCAAATCCGTCACATTGACAGTGAAAGCCGGAACACTTGTATCCCCACGCTTCTCCAGGCTTTCCTTGGCTTTTTGGGTGGACGATTCCTCGTGTCCCAAAACCGCCACTTTCGCTCCTAAGTCTAGAAGCGCCCCTGCCAATTCCAAGCCGATCCCCGATGTTCCTCCGGAAATTACCACCGCTTTACCCTGCACATTGTACAACTCATCTAACGTATATTTCATGTTGTCCTCTCCTTTTACAGTTCCGGAATGTGCATATCGAAAGCGTTGGATAAGGTAAACCAGGACCCGTCATCTGCGTAATGGACGATCGTGGCGTATACGCTGCGTTGCACATATCTTCCTTCCAGGGAGTGACAGGAACACACGTGGACCACCTCTTCGGGTAATCCAATCGTCATGGCAATGTATACCCCGTAAGCAGGATGGCGCACATTCAAGCACCCTGTTTGATGTATGTTTTTATGCCACCGCTCCAAATTTTCCGGGTTGTACTCGTAGGCTTTTCCCACATCGTGCAATACTGCGCCAGAGATCAGTTTTTCCCGGTCAATCCCCAGGCTTACCCCGTAAATCCGCTCCAAATTGTCAAAAAGGCTTACAGAATTGTAGGCCACCGCTAAAATATGGTGGAGCTGGTTCCCCAATTCCGTAGTGCCCGGCATACCGGAACCTGGAATGTCAGAAATGGCAGAAAATCCATTCAGCTGCAACGCCAGCGTCCAGGCGTCTATTGTTTGCTGTCTAAGCGTTTCATCTTGAATTTCTTGCAGGATTGGCAATTCCTCCGCCACTTTATTTTGAATCGCTGGATTCAGTTCCACAGGCAACACATGTTTCATTGATAATCCTCCTTTGTTATATCTGTCATTCTTCTCCTATGGGAGAAGAATCCTGCCCTATTTCTTTTGAACGACTGCCACAGGAATTTGGTTTCCTCCAACTTCCTGGATTTTCACGGAAACGGGAAGAGGGAGCCGCTGGAAATCTTCCCAAGGAGCTTCCATATTTATTCCTTCTACCGGACACCAGAGAATGGGACCATCTGACAGTGTCACAGACCCTACCGTTACCTGTCCCGGAAAGTCCGTTTGGTAACGCTTCTCTAAATCCCAATGCTGTCGCACGGAAAATACAGTCAATAAGCCTTCTTTTTTTAGAGTGATTTCCTCCAGATCCCTGGATTTGCATCGGTCGCATACGGGCACCCACGTCAACCGGACCTGGCCACAGCACAAACAACGCTGGCCTGGGAGTTCTCCCCTGTCCAAAGCTTGGTAAAACAACTTTACATACGGCTTCACATCTTTCACCTCTGTCACACCTTTTTCAAAACAACCACACCACCGCTGCACCCGCCTCCAAACGAGTGATTTACAGCCACTTTGGGTATTTTGGACAGCTGTACTGGCCCGGCTTCTCCACGAATCTGCCGGACGCTTTCCACAATATCCGCCATTGCGGTGGCGTCAAACGCATTTCCAAAGGCGCAATCTCCACCATGAGTGTTTATGGGTTTGTCCCCATCAAAAGCGGTCCGGCCCTCCAACACCATACGCCACCCCTCACCTTGAGGGAGATATCCCAACGCTTCGCCTACTTGGAAATGGCTTTGCAGCATGCAATCGTGGATCCCCACATACCCGATCTCTTCCGGAGTAATTCCGGCCATATCGTACGCCTGCCGGATTGCGATCTCCTCTCCATAGCGGTCCGGATATGGTTGCCCAGCCAAGGGTGTTTTCCCAAAATTTGCTCCTCCCGAGGCTGCGCCCAGCCCAGCCACCAACACAGGCTCCTTGCTATAGCGTGCCGCATCCTCCATGCGGCACAGAAGTATGGCAGCAGCGCCATCACAGGGGGTGTGGCGGTAAAATTCCCGATAGGGCCAATCGTACACTGGATTTTTTTCCGAACGCAGATACTCTTTTACACTGGAAAATCCATATTCCCTGGCTTCCTGCTCCAGTGTTTTTTGCTTTGCCGCCTTGGGATTCAGGGCGGAAGCTCTGCGGCTGTTTATATAGGCCGCGTCCAGCACATCTTCCAATTGAGATATGGATAACCCGTTCTCCTGCGCGTACCGCAAACCTTGAATCGAGCCCGTCCATGGATCTGGCCCCAATGCCAACGGTCCATAATAAGCCTGGTCAAAAGGTCCGCCCAGTCCACTGCGCAAATCCCCGATAGCTACTGGCGTACGGTGATTGGGCGTCAACTTTTTCCCTTCCGTGGTCACCGTCAAGCTGGAACAAGGTACTTCTACCGCGGCTATTGCCACCAAATCGTTCATTCCCGAGGCCAAAAGCCCAGCCGCTAATCGGATCCCGTTGATTGGCGAAACACACGCGGTGTCCATATCCGTAATAGACGCCTCTTGAAATCCTACGAATTCCGCAATACTGTGACTGCTATTCTTTGTAAATCCGTCGGTAAAATGAGATACCAGCAGGCTGTCCACTTGCCCTGGCTCAACTCCTGCTTCGTCCAATGCTTCCAATATGGCCATGCTGGCCAATTCCCGATAGGTAAATCCGCAGATGCCAGGAGTTTTTAGCACATTGCCAAATGGTGTGTATGCCCCACCTATGATGGCAATTTCTTTGTTCCATCGTTTGATCACGACTGTTCTTTCCCCCTTTCGCACTTTTACTATAGGGGGAAATTCCATCGCTCTGCAACTCATAATGCGCGCGATTTCTGGCGGATCCTGTGATTGTGCTTTTTATATTTTCTCCCTGACTGAAACTACGGGGGATTTCCCCATCAACAGATCATATGATTTTCTGTTATTTCTATAAAAATCATAGAAATTTCTCGGATTTATAGAAATAACTGATAAATTTATCCTGTATTTCTTTCTCTTCTTCTGCTTGGTAATCCCCTCACCAATTGCCAGCATACGCCCCGGCTATGGGATGATGGTCTGTTGCTCTAAAGACGGTTTCTACCCGCCCCATCTATCGTTATTAACTCTACCGACAATAGAAACGCACAAAAAAAGGACACAGGAAATTTCTTCCCGTGTCCTTTTTCGTTTCCTTGTGGCAGACAGGTCTTCCTGCCTTTTCCGAACAAAGTGGCGTATCCGCTCCCGCTGTCAGGCTTCCCCTTCCTGGAGAATTTCAATCTGGCAAGCTTTCATGGCGTCCAGGGCCCGCTGATGGCTTTCCGGCGATACCCCCGCACAGCAGCTGGCGTCTACGGTCAGCTTCACTTCCGGCAAATACGCTTTCAGCAGCAAGGCGTTGGAAATGACGCAAATATCCGTGCATAGCCCTATCAACTGGATTTCCTCGATGGGACCTTCGTATGTATTCTGCGCCTTCAGCACATCAGCCAAACCCTTACTGCCAAAGGTTTCCTTCTCAATGGGAGTACTGTGCCGCAAAGCGTCCACCTGGGAGTTCAGCTGCCAGCCCCAGGTCCCCTTTATGCAGTGCTTCACCGGCAGGTTTCTCCCTTCCTGGGTTTCCAGATAGTTTTCCCCGTGGGTGTCCATAGTGAAATACACCTGTCCGTAAAATTCCCGGAGTTTTTCACACACCTTGGGTACGATGGCTTCCGCTTCCTTGGTGCCCAACGTCCCTGTGATGAAATCATTTTGCATGTCCACCACCACTAAAATTTTTCTCTTTTCCGCCATCTTTCCTGCCTCCTTGATTCCTGTATTTCCTGCAAACCTTCACTGCTCTCAGTCCAGCAGCTCCAGGCACAGTTCTTCCAATTTTTCCACGCTGGGGACGATCCAATCCGCACCGGCTTCTTTCAATTCCCCTGGCGGGGCAAAGCCATATTCCACCCCAATGCACTCCACACCGGCTGTTTTTGCCCCTTGCACATCGTGTTTCCGGTCACCGACCATCACCACTTGCTCCTTGGGCGGATTCCCCAGCTTTTTCAGCACTTCTCGAATGACCTCTGCCTTGTCCGTGCGGGTCCCATCCAATTCCGCTCCTACCACCACCTGGAAATACTGCCGCACCTGCTGCATTTCCAAAATCTTCTGGGCGAACACCTGGGGCTTGGACGTGGCCAAACACACCGCTGCCCGCTGGGACAAAGTTTCCAGCATCCCCCTTACCCCAGGGTACAGCTGGTTTTCATACACGCCTTTTTCCCCATACCGCTCCCGGTATTTCGCCACCGCGGCCAACGCCTGTTCCTGGGAAAACCCGTAAAACTCCATAAAGGATTCATTCAGGGGTGGCCCTACAAACCGGCGCAGTTTTTCTTCCGGCTGGTTATGGATTCCAAAAGCGTCCAAGGCGTACTGGGCGGATTTCAAGATCCCTTCCCCATTGTCCGCCACCGTACCGTCCAGGTCAAACAGAAAAAAACGTTTCATACGTCACCACCAAACAGAATTCTTTCGCTTCCAAGCAAGAAAGGGCCTTCACAGCCACCGGCTGCAGGCCCTTTCCCCAGCCCTCCAGCAGAGCGGGTTTTCTCATCTTTATCTTCCGGCTCCACCGCCATGGGTGCCGCCGCCACCATGGAAGCCGCCTCCGCCTCCGCGGAAACCGCCGCCTCCAAAGCCGCCCCCACCACCGTGGAAACCGCCAAAACCACCAGGGCCGCCACGGGGAGGCCTGGGTCCAAAACCGCCCGGTGGGGGTGGCCTCCAGCCGCCTCTTCTGTGGCTGTTCCCCAGCATATTCCCCAGGAACAGGCCGGTCCAGAAACCGCCGCCCCCGCCTCCGCCGCCGGACCGGGGACCGCCTCGTCCACCGCCCATGCCGCGAATGACTGCGGAGATCACCAACACGATGACAATGACGATCACAATCCGCATGGCTGAGGTCACAAACCCGCCAAAAAAGTCATGGATCCTGTCACTCATGGTGGGTTCATAGGTGTTGTAGTCGTAGCTGGGAGCTTGCTCTCCTTCTCCGGGAGTGTACTGGTCCGTATAGTTGGCGTAGTAGCTTTCCATCTCCGAAAGAGCCGCGTCAAAAAATTTCTTGGCACCAGCGTCGTACTCCTTGGCAGCAAAGTCCGGCTCCAGATACTCATTGAGCATCTCTTGCAGCTTGGCGCCGTCAAAATAATCGTCTATGCCGTAACCCGAGGTGGCGTAGTAATTGTCTTCCCCAATGGCCATCAGCAACAGCAAGCCGTTATTCCGCTCCACCGAGCCGATCCCCCAGGAATTGAACAGGGTATAGGCGTAATCATCAATGGTTTCTCCGTCCAGGAAATCTACCGTCACCACCACGATCTGGGCTCCGGTTTCTTCAAACAAAGTTTGGTTTTCCTTGATGATTTCCTGTTCCGTCTCTTCCGACAGCACCCCGGCTTCGTCCAACACATATTGGTTCTCCGGCCGGTCCGGCACCGCCGCCAGCGCAGGCAGCGCCAGGCACACCAGCATCACCGTGGAAACCGCCAGGGCCAGCGCCATTTTCCAGGCCCTTTTCCCCTGGATTCTCATTCTCATGAGGACACATCCTCTCCTTCGTAATCAAACGTGGCCAAAGGCTCTACCCCTGCCACGCCCCGCAGCAGGTTTACCGGGAATTTCTCCAGCTGGGCGTTAAATTCCCGGGCGTCCTCATTGTAGCTGGACCGGTTGATCTTATCCTGCTCCGATTCCATCTGAGCGATCAGCTGGTCGGGATACTTCTGGTCTTCCTCGGACAGCTGGGTGTTTTTCAGCTCCTCGTACAGCGCTTGGGCCGCCTGCCCCATCAGCTCATTGGCTTGGGCTTCCTCTGAAAAATCCCCAATCTCGCCATAGCTGTTCTGGGAAAGCCGCACCGCGTAATCCATATCGTCGATCAGCTCCGACAGCGCCGGGTTTGTTTCCGTATACCGTCTGGCCACCGTAATCAGGTTGTTTCCGGTGGCTTCCCGGTTTTCCACGCCTTCGTAAATGGCGTAGCCCGTTTTATCATAATAATAGGAGCCGGCCATGTCTTCCCGCAGCTTTGTAAGGGAAGTGTGCGTCCCCAAGGGTATGGCCAGCAGGATCATGGCCGCCATAACACAGGCCCCCACAAGATTCCTCTTTTTCAATTTCGTAAGCCCCCCTTATCAAAAGCTTTGGTCTTGCCAGCAGTTTGACCGTTTTCATGTGTGAATATCCAACAGTTTCTGCTTGAGTTCGCCTTCCAGCCGGCCGATCTCCGCTTCCGCCGCCCGGCGTTTGGCCCTGCCCTCGTCCTGGATCTTCACCACTTCGTCCAGGGTCTGGATCAAGGACTGGTTGGTCTGCCGCAAGGTCTCCATATCCACCACGCCCCGCTCCGACTCCCGGGCGGTTTCGATGGTGCTCATCTTCAGTCGCTCGGCGTTCTTCCGGAGCAGCTCGTTTGTCA
Organism: Clostridiales bacterium; assembly: GCA_019416395.1. Lineage (GTDB taxonomy): Bacteria > Bacillota > Clostridia > Oscillospirales > Acutalibacteraceae > Acutalibacter. The sequence continues at coordinate 27,463 of DXXH01000004.1, read as the reverse complement.
TGTCCGACACTTCCCGCTGGGCTTTCACTGCCTGCTCGGAATGGGCCAGGCCCAGAGCCAGCACCATCTGGCTCTTCCACAGGGGAATGGTATTCACCAGGGTGGACTGGATCTTGTCCGCCATCAGCTTGTCGTTATTCTGCACCAGGCGGATCTGAGGGGACATCTGGACGCTGACCATACGGGTCAGCTCCAAATCGTGCAGCTTCTTCTCAAAGCTGTCGCACATCTGGGCAAAATCATTGGCGGCCTGGGCGTCCTCAGCCAAGCCGGTCTGCTTTGCCTTGTTCTCCATCTCCACCAGGGTGGTGGTCCGCTCTTTCTGGAGCTTTTTCTTTCCGGCGATGATATACATGGAAAGCTCTTTGTGATAGCCCAGGTTCATCTCGTACAGCTTATCCAGCATGACAATATCCTTCAAAAGCTGCACCTGATGCTGTTCCAAAGCCCCAGCGATTTTATTCACATTGGTTTCGGCGCTATCGTACCGGGCTTTCATAGCGGTGATCTTATTCCCCGTGTTCTTGAAAAACCCGAAAATTCCCTTTTTCTCCTCTTCCTGAATGTCAAAGCCTTTCAGCTCCACCACCAGATTGGAGATTTGGTCGCCCACTTCTCCCAAATCCTTGGTGCGCACGTTATTCAGCGTGGTATCGGAAAAAGAAGCGATCTTCTTCTGGGCGGCGGAGCCGTATTGCAGCACCAGGGTGCTGTTGGTCAGGTCGATTTTCTCCGCGAAATCGTCCACCACTTTCCGTTCTTCCGGAGAAAGGACGCTCTCGTCCAAGGTGGAAATCTCGTCCGCCTCCACCTGCTTGGGAGCCGGGGTCTCCTCCTGACCCAGGGTAAGAGACGGCGTCTCCACTCCCTCCAGCGTCAGGGAAGGCGCTTGGGGCGCCTCCTGTTCCAAGGTCAATTTGATCTCATCGGCCATATGCCACCCTTCCTTTCCTCAATTTTACCGATCTCTTTCTCGCAAAATCCGGCAGGCGTTTCCCGCTCTCCCGGCGTATGGTCTTTTACTTGGACGGTTCCTTTTTCTCCTCGTCCACAAAGCCTTCCTGCTTCAACAGCGTTTCAAACACGGTAATGTCCGCCGAAATATCCATGGCTTCCTCAGAGAACAGGGCGTCCAGCTGCTTTTCAAAAGCGTCCGCCACCGTGTGCATCATGCCGGCAATATTGAACATGGTCGAGGTGATATTCTCCCCCTTCACCGACTGGCTGGACAACCGCTGGTAACTGTTCAAAAGCTTCAAAGTCGTGGGCAGGTAATAGTTCATAAACTTCCGGATCTGGGGCGCCTTTTCCGGGTGTTCCCCAATATACCGGAATATATCCGACGACGCCCGCTCCATACGGGTGATGCACTCGCTCAGCGCTTCGTCCGGGATGGCGTCGTCCGCCGCCCGCAGCTTTTTCAGGTATTCCCGGCCCTCGTCGATGATCTTGTCCACTTCCGGGTTTCCGGTCTGGGACTTTTCTTCCTTCTCCGGCTGGGGCTTGGGCTCTTCCTTGGGCTTTTCCGGCTCGATGGGCACAAATACCTTCCGCCCCCGGAACAGCGCCCCGGAAATCAGAAACACTGCCACCAGCACCACGGCAAAAATCACAAAATGCCTGGGCTCATACAGGGGACCCATCAAAGCGTACGCCAGCGCCACCGCGCCGGTGATATAGAACTTGGCGGGGCTCCCCTGCCGCACCATCTTCATGGGGACTTGGGGAACCGGCGCCCCTTGGGGATAGCCTTTTCCCTGAGGTGGGCGGTAAACCGGCGCCTGAGGGGGCCGGGTCTGCCGGGGCTGGCCTTGAGTGGCCGTCTGCCGGGGCTGGCCTTGAGCAGCTGCCTGCCGGGGCTGGCCTTGAGCAGCTGCCTGCCGGGGCTGGCCCTGAGAAGCTGCCTGCCGAGGCTGGCCCTGAGCGGCCGTCTGCCGGGGCTGGCCCTGAGCGGCTGCCTGCCGGGGCTGGCCCTGAGCGGCTGCTTGCCGGGGCTGACCCTGAGCGGCTGCTTGCCGGGGCTGGCCCTGGGCGGCTGTCTGTTGGGGCGGCCGGGTCTGCCGGTTTTGGGTGTAACTATAATGATAATAGCCGTTCCCGGTTTGGCTGCCGTTATACGGTGGGGTATTGGGGGGAGCCTGATAATTGGCGCCCTGGGACGGATTGGGCTGTCCCCACCCCGTTTGGGAAGTCCCCTGTCCGGAAGGGGCGGAACCATTGGTCCGCTGGGAAGGCTGGTAGGGGTGGCCGTTCTGGTTTCCGCCGCCGGATTTCACCCCGGAAGCGAAACCGCTCACCACTTGGTCCAGTCCCTGCGTGGCTTTATCCAAGCCGTCCGCGATTTTTCCAGCCACGGGAATCCCGGAACCTTTCAGCACATTATAAACCTGAGAGGAACGAAACTCCTCCCGCAAGGGATCGTTACCTTTTTTGTCCATGGATTTGCCTCCATATTCCGGAAAGCCTGGGACTTTCCCGGGAATCAAATCAATATCATTTTACTTTGGAACACCTGCCGGTGTCAACTGGATTCTGGAAGGAAGCCGGGCAATTCCCGGGATTTTACAATCTCTTCATAAGGCGTGGGGATTTTCCACTGCCGGGAACTGGGCCTTCACCTGATCCCCGGTGGCGATGCCTTCCCGGAACGCGGTGGCGGCCCCAGCGGCCACTCCCCATTTCAGGCCGCCTTCCAAGGTACCGTGAAGCCCCAGTCCAAACAGGAATCCGGCCACCAGGGAATCCCCTGCGCCCACTGTGGACACGGCTTCCCCCCGGACGCTGTGACAGAACAGGCAGCGGCCCCCTTCTTCCAAAAGCATGGCCCCTTTGGCTCCCAGGGAAACCACCACGTTCCTGGCGCCCATACGCTGGAGCTGGCGGGCGTACTCCTTGGCGTCCACCACGCTCAGGGGACCTTCCACTCCGAAAAGCTCTCCCAGCTCCTGGTCGTTTGGCTTGATGAGAAACGGCCGGTATGGCAGCGCCGCCAACAGGGAATCCTTTGTCATATCCACCACCAGCTGAGCGCCTGTTCTGCGGGCGGCTTCCAAAATCTGGGGGAACGCCCCTTCCGGCAGCCCGGCAGGCAAACTGCCGGACAGCACCAGAAAATCCTCTGCTGTCATGTGGGAAAGCTTCCCCAAAAGCTCCGTGACTGCCTGGGGCGGGATCTGGGGACCTGCCCCGTTAAAGCCGGTTTCCACCCCATCGGCGGTGCGTAATTTTACATTTACCCGGGTCACGCCCTGCTCCAGCAAGACAAAATCCGAGGAACAGCCGGCCTTTTCCAGCAGACGGATCATCTCCCGCCCGGTAAACCCCGCCGCCAAACCCAAGGCACGGTTCTCCACTCCCAGAGAGGAAAGAAGCAGGGAGACATTTACCCCTTTTCCCCCGGGTACAAAGGAACTTTGGGGAAACCACTGGATCTCTCCCAGCTTCACTTGGTCCAAAGAAAGTTCATAATCCAGCGCCGGATTCAGCGTCACTGTAATTATCATGATACGTTCACGCCCTTACAAGATTCTTAAGGTATTCTATCATTTTCAAAAAAGATTTTCAATTCCACCATATTCTATTTCACCATATTCCAGGATGTATACTTCCCCGCAGCTTGGGAGATACTACAAAAAGTCTCCCAAGGTTTTCACTGCCCTGGGACGGCTGAAACTGTGGAAAGGAACCTTTCAAACATGCTACGAAACAAACTGATCGCCTTTTCCCTGTGCGCCGCTTTAGGGATCCTTCTTGCCGGCTGCGGGGACCAGGCCAAAAACGACGTGTCCAGCACCATCTCCCGTGTGGAGAGCGGCGTGGGCGAAACCGTTTCCCGTGTGGAAAGCGGTATGGAAGAAGCCGGAAGCCGTGTGGGCTCCGCTATGGAATCCATGATGGACCCGGACAGCTCCCGCAAGGAAGACTCTTCCAAAGAGGATTCTTCGGAAGACGAATCTTCCCGCAAAGAGGACGATACCACCAGTCCTTCTCCCGCTCCCGAACCCCGCTGACCTTTTCTGGCCGCCGCCCTGCTGGGCGGCGGTTTTTTTCTGCCTTGGGCGTCCTTGCGCTGGGAAAATCTTTCTGCTATACTGGGACAGGAAGTCAAAAAGGGGGGTTCTATATGATTCGCTGCTGCATTTTTGACGCTGACGGCACTTTGCTGGATTCCATGCCCATGTGGCGGGATATCACCTATGAATACGCTGCCCGGAAAGGGATTCAAGCTCCGGAAGGGCTGCACCGCACCCTGAACCGGCTGAGCTTGGAACAATGCGCGGAATATTACCACGGGACGCTGGGGGTAAAAAATCCCCCAGAGGAAATCGTCCGGGAGCTTTCCGCATTGGCGGTGGAAGGCTACCGCACACGGGTACAAGCCAAGCCCCACGCCAAGGAATTTCTAGAGCTTCTCAAGGAAAACCGGGTGCCGGTAGCTGTGGCAACCGCTTCCAACCGGAAGGGCGTCATGCTGGCCCTGGAGCATTTGGGAATGCTGTCCCTGGTGGAATTTTTCGCCACCTGTGGGGAAGTGGGGAAAAGCAAAGAACACCCGGATATTTTCCTGTACTGCGCCAAAAAGCTGGGAGCCAAGCCGGAAGAAAGCGTGGTGTTTGAGGATTCGGCCTACGCGATCCGCACAGCCAAACAGGCAGGATTCCCGGTGGTGGCCGTGGAAGACGGCATTTCCACCGATGGGGAAGGAACTATCGAAACAGCGGAAGGCATCGCGTCCATAGCCAACCTGTATCTGCGGGACTACGAGGAGCTGATCTCCCGTCTGACGCCTGCGGAAGATCTGTCCCAGGGATTGGGGAACCTGTTGGGATAAACCGTTTTATTTTGGGAAATAAGGAGTATTGAATATCACATGACAAGCTTGAGGAAAAAATTGATTGGCACACGGGCGTTTTACGCCTCTGTGCTGGCCCTTTTGGTGCCTATGATCGTCCAGCAGGGAATCACCCAGTTTGTAAACCTGCTGGACAATGTAATGGTAGGCCGGTTGGGAACCACTCCCATGTCCGGTGTGGCCATTGTCAACCAGATTGTCTTTATCTTTAACCTGACCATTTTCGGCGGCCTTTCCGGAGCATCTATTTTCGGGGCGCAATTCTTCGGCAAAAAGGACCAGGAAGGCGTCCGTTACACCCTGCGCTTCCGGCTGATCTTCAGCCTGGTGGTTTTCGTTCTCGGTGTTTGCGTATTCCTGCTGTTCGGCCAGCAGCTGTTTCAGCTTTACTTAAACGAGGACGCCTCTTCCCCGGAAGAGATCGCCGCCACCTTGGGTTACGCCAAGGATTACATGGACATCATTTTGTGGGGCTTGCTGCCCTTTGCCCTGGTCCAGTGCTTTTCCAGCACCCTGCGGGACGTGGGCGAAACCTTCTCCCCTATGATCGCCAGCATCATCGCCATCTGCGTCAACCTGGTGGGCAACTACCTGCTGATTTTCGGCAGCTTCGGGTTTCCCCGCATGGGCGTGGCCGGCGCCGCTTTGGCCACGGTGATCGCCCGCTATGTGGAAATGGCTTACCTGCTGGGGCGCACCTACCGCCACCGGCAGCAATTCCCCTTTGTCCAGGGGCTGTTCCGGGATTTCCGGGTACCCTTGTCCCTGGTCAAGCAGATCGCCATCACTGGCACTCCCCTGCTGCTGAATGAAACCCTCTGGTCCATCGGCACCGCGGCAGTCAACATGTGCTACGCCACCCGGGGATTGGAAGCCGTTGCCGCCACCAACATCAACTCCACTGTGTGGAACCTGTTTGCCATTGTGATGATGGCCATGGGCAACGCCATTGGGATCCTCTCCGGACAACTGCTGGGAGCCAACGACATTTCCGGCGCCAAGGACACCGTGCGCAAGCTGCTGTTTTTCAGCGTCTGCGTCAACTTGGTCATCGGCTGTTTGATCTTGGCCTGTTCCCCCTTTATCCCCTACATCTACAACACGGAACCCACGGTCCGTCACACTGCCACCCGGCTTTTGATGGTTTCCGGCGCGTTCCTGCCCTTGACCTCGTATGTCCACGGCACTTATTTCACCATTCGTTCTGGGGGCAAAACCTTTATCACCTTCCTATTTGACTGCGTGTTCACTTGGGTGGTGTGCCTGCCCATCGCCTTCTGCCTGTGCCAGTTCACCGGGCTTTCGGTGGTGTGGGTATTTTTCTTCGTCTCCAGCGCGGATATCATTAAGGCCATCATCGGCACGGCAATGCTGCTGTCGGGAATCTGGGCGAAAAACGTAGTAAGCGGTTCATCAGAAAGGAAATGAGGTATTTTATGTCACAGAAAGACCAGGAACAAGCATTCCCCTATCGTTACGAGACACATTGCCATTGCAGCTGGTGCAGTGCCTGCGCGTCCAGCTCCCCCCAGGAAATGGCCCAGGCCTATTATGAAAAGGGATACGCCGGCATGGTGCTGACGGATCACTTTTTGCTGGGCAACACGGCGGTAGACCGGACACTTCCCTGGGACCAGCGCATGGCCCGCTATTGGGAAGCCTATGAAGCGGCCCGGGATTGGAGCCAGGGCAAGGGCTTCCAAGTATTTTTTGGCTTGGAGCATCACTATGGCGGCGGCAAAGAAGTGCTCACCTACGGGATTGACCTGGAATTTCTTCAAGCCCACAAGGACCTGCACCGGCTGCCCCTTTCGGAATACGGGGCGCTGGTACGGCAGGCGGGCGGATTCCTCTCCATGGCCCACCCCTTCCGCGACCGGCCTTACATCGACATGAGCTTGCCGCTCCAGCCGGAATGTCTGGACGGCGGCGAGGTATACAACTACTTCAACCGGGATTCGGAAAACAAAAAAGCGGAAGAATTCGTCCGCAAGGCAGGACTGATCCCCACTTCCGGCGGGGACGTGCATCGGGCAGACGAACCGGCCATCGGCATGGCGGGGGTTGCCCTGCGTCAGCCCGCTTCCACCATACAGGACTTGATCTCCGCCTGGAAGCGGAAAGACTACCGGCTGGTCGTCAAAGGGAACCTGGTGGAGCCCTGAGGTTTGGCTCCCCGTCCGGAAAATTTCCGGGCAACCGAGCTATCAAAACCGGATTTTGATGTGGAATTTTCAAAACAAAACAAACTGAGAAAAGGCGCTGCCGTAACCACTGGTTCCGGCAACGCCTTTTCTATATATAATAGGAAAGTAGAGAAAAATAGATCCTTGTATGCGTAGTTACAGATCCACCTTGGGAAGCTGCTTGAAGCTTTCTTCCAGCTCTTCGTCTGAGGGGATATAGTCGGTCATGGCCCCATCGTTGAACTTCTGGTAAGCGGTCATGTCAAAATATCCTGTGCCGGTCAAGCCGAACACGATGGTCTTGGCTTCCCCGGTCTCTTTGCACTTGAGGGCTTCGTCAATGGCCACCCGAATGGCGTGGCTGGATTCCGGAGCGGGCAGGGTGCCTTCCACCCGGGCGAACATTTCTGCCGCCTGGAACACAGCGGTCTGCTCCACCGCCCGGGCTTCCATCAAGCCGTCGGCGTAAAGCTGGGACAGGACGCTGCTCATGCCGTGATACCGCAGGCCGCCGGCATGGTTGGCCGAGGGGATAAAATTGGAGCCCAGGGTGTACATTTTTGCCAGGGGGCAAACCATACCCGTATCACAGAAATCGTAGGCGAACTTACCTCTTGTAAAGGACGGGCAGGACGCCGGCTCCACGGCGATGAACTGGTAATCCGCTTCGCCACGGATCTTTTCGCCCATGAAGGGGGAAATCAACCCGCCCAGGTTGGAACCGCCACCGGCGCATCCGATGATGATGTCCGGCTTGATGCCGTATTTGTCCAAGGCTGCCTTTGTCTCCAGACCGATCACGGATTGGTGGAGCAAAACCTGGTTGAGCACGGAACCCAGCACATACCTGTATCCTTCCAACCCGGTGGCCACCTCTACGGCTTCGCTGATGGCGCAGCCCAAACTGCCGGTGGTACCGGGGTGGGCTTCCAGGATCTTCTTGCCGATCTGGGTGGTTTCCGAAGGAGAGGGGGTCACGGATGCTCCATAGGTGCGCATCACTTCCCGGCGGAAAGGCTTCTGCTCATAGGAAACCTTCACCATGAACACCTTGCAGTCCAGGCCAAAGAAGGAACAGGCCATGGAAAGAGCGGTGCCCCACTGCCCGGCGCCTGTTTCCGTGGTCACGCCCTTCAGTCCCTGCTGTTTGGCGTAGTAGGCCTGGGCGATGGCGGAATTCAGCTTGTGGGAACCGGAAGTGTTGTTGCCCTCGAACTTGTAATAGATCTTCGCCGGGGTGTCCAGGGCTTTCTCCAGGAATTCGGCATGCACCAGAGGAGAAGGCCGGTACATTTTATAAAAATCCAGAATCTCTTTGGGGATTTCAAAATAAGCGGTGGTGTCATCCAGCTCCTGACGCACCAACTCGTCGCAGAACACCGGCTGCAATTCTTCAAAGGTCATGGGCTTTAGGGTAGCTGGATTCAGCAGGGGAGCCGGTTTATGTTTCATGTCGGCACGCAGATTGTACCATGCTTGGGGAAGCTCGCTTTCATCCAAATAGATTTTGTAAGGGATCTCTGTCATGGTGTACCATCCTTTCTAAATTGGGAAATTTCTGCTCAACCAACATGAAAACGAAAAACGCACCTGTCCTAAACTCCTTAGGACAGGTGCGTGTCATTTCGCATCTGCGGTGCCACCTAAATTCGCCCCTTGTAGGGACGCGCCTTATCACGTACAACAAAATACGCTAGCTGCTGTAACGGTCAGCTTCCGTCTCGCCTAACGCCGGCGCTTTAAAACGCCCACGCTCGGTTTGCCCTCACGGGTCCATTCCTTTTCCCCCATTCCGCCATGCTCACACCACCCACAGCTCGCTTTGGAAACGGTTCTGGAAACATACTCGTCCCGGTCACAGGTTTCAAGTTGATTGATTGTTGTAACTATAGCACCATCATTTTCATTTGTCAAGGATTTTTTTGTGATTTTTTTCGGCAGCCTTCCAGATCTTCCCCTGCATAGGCACAGCGCCCGCCGGGTTTCACCAAAACAGCCCCTTCTCTCAGGCTAGGCCTTTTTCTTCCGCCATCTTCCAGAGAGTCTGGCGGATCCGCTCCAAGCGTTCCCCAGCGTCCTCATCGGAAGCGAAACAGGCTGTGACGATTCGGATATGCCCTTTCCCCTGCTGGCCATAAGGAGAACCTTGGTTTACCAGGATTTTTGCCTCTTCCTGGAGACGCTGGCACACCTGGTCCTCGGTGCCCAACTGGGAAATATTCAGCCAAGTGAGAATGCCGCTTTCCGACATGTCCATTTTGACTCCGGGAATATCGTGGAGTTTCTCATAGGCCAACCGGCGGCGGCGCTCCAAGCGGGTGAAGGTCTCTGCCAAGTGCTCCTTGTCTTTCAAGGCGGCAATGGCCCCGATGGATGACAAGGTGCAGGGAGCCCCCAGCACGTTTACCGCCCCGCCGTACAGGGTATCCATGATCACGTCGTCGGCGTAGATGTACCCAATCCGGAAACCGGACAGCCCAATCCCCTTGGAAATGGAACACACAGTCAAGGTGCGCTCCCACATGCCCGGAAGCGCCGCCGGGTGGACAAACTCAATGCCGTCAAAAATGTGGTCCTGGAACGCCTGGTCGCACACCAGGATCAAATCGTTCTCCACAATGAACCGGCACAGCGCTTCCAACCCTTCCCGGCGGAACACCGTAGTGGTGGGGTTATTGGGGTGGGTGATCACCACCATCTTGGTTTTGGGCGTCAGCCGCTTGCGGAATTCCTCAATATCCAGCTGATAGTGGTCCTCTTCCCGCAACGGCACCGGCACGGTGACCGCGCCCAGCAGGGTGGGGTTGAGAAAGTTGGATGGATAACTGGGGTCGGGCACCATCACCTCATCCCCCTGGTCCAAAAAGGGCATCATGGCATAGAGCAATCCGCTGTCAGAACCTGGGGTGACGATCACATTCCGGCTGGGGTCGATGGGCAGCCCGGTGGTTTCCGTGATATGCTGGGCCAGTGCCTGGCGCAGTTCCAGCATGCCGATGGGCATGGTGTAATGGGCGGGGAACCCGCTTTCCAAGGCTTCCATCATGGCCTGTTTCACCGACTGGGGAATGGCCGGGTCCGGGTAAAAGGGGTCGGCCCACGCCATCACGTCGCCGCCGGCCTTTTGGAAATTCCCCGTGCCTTCCCCCACGTCCGCCTTGGTCACATTGAGGAACAATCCCCCTTGCAACGGGGCGAACCGGGAATTCAGCTTCTCTCGAATGCCCATGTTACTCCACCACCGCGACGCATTCCACTTCCACCAGCACTCCCTGGGGAAGGGTCCGCACTGCCACGCAGCTGCGGGCAGGGTTCTTGGTAAAATACTGGGCATACACGCTGTTGAAGGGGGCGAAATTCCCCATGTCGCTCAGGAAGCAGGTGGTTTTCAGCACCTTGTCCATGCCGGAGCCAGCGGCTTCCAGCACGGCGGAAAGGTTCTCCATCACCCGACGGGCCTGCTGCTCGATGGTGTCCCCGTCCACCTTGCCGGTAGCGGGATCCAGAGGGATCTGGCCGGAAGTGAACACCAAACCGTTATGAGTCATTGCCTGGCAATAGGGTCCAATGGCCGCGGGGGCCTTGTCGGTAGAAATCTGATTCATGATAAGCTCTCCTTTGATCGGTTTTATTGCTTGGTTATCCAGCAAAAAGGCTGTTACAATGTCACTGCAACAGCCCTTTTGTTTTTTCAATTGAGGGGACTCGGCCAGAACCGTTTCCCGTTAGGCAATATCAGCCCACTTGTAGTCGCAGCGCAGGCCGGTGCCGTTCCGCACAATGCCGGAAACGTTGTCCTTGCACACCCAGCTGCGGGTCTGGAAGAAGGTGGGAGCAATGGCTGCGTCGTCCTGGACCAGGACTTTCTCGGCCTCTTGCAGCAGGGAGATACGCTCGTCCCCAGAGCTGCTCTTGGCCTGGCTCATCAGATCGTCGAAGTCGGGGTTGGAATACCCGCAGTCATTGTAAGAGCTGTTAGTTTCAAACAGCTCCAGGAAGCTCTGGGCATCGTTGTAGTCAGCGCCCCAGCCTTCCTTGGCGATGGTGAAGTCGCCGGTATCGTAAGCGTCCTGACGGAGGCTATATTCCATGGAACGGACTTCCACGTCCACGCCCAGCACGTTCTTCCACTGCTGCTGGAACACCTGAGCGGTCTTCAGGTTCAGGTCGCCTTCGCCCAGCACCAGGCTCAGGCCCTGGTTGAACTCCTCAAAGGTCTTGCCAACCTCTTCCAAGCCCTTAGCCAGCAGATCTTTGGCTTCCTGCTCGGCGCCTTCGTTGGTGCCGCAGTCATAGTACAGGTCGCCATAGGCCTCGCGGAAGCCCTTGCCGCCTGCACCACGAATGGAATCGGAAATGTACGCATAGGCAGGAGTGGAACCGGTACGCATAAAGTCTTCCATGTAGGTCACGCGGTTCAGAGCCATGGAGAAAGCACGGCGAATGTTTTCATTGGCAAAATACTCGTTGTTGAAGTTGAACTTCAGGTACTCGGTAACAGGCTCGGTCACGCTGACAAACCCGGCGGCTTCCTTATAGGTATCCAGGAATTCCGGCTGCACCAGCATCACGTCCAGCTCGTTGGTTTCGTACAGGTTCACAATGGTGTTGGTTTCCATGACGAAGTTGTACTCAATCCCGTCCAGCTTCACCGAATCGGCGTCCCAGTAATTCTCGTTCTTCACCAGGGTCATGCCCACGTTGGGATCCCAAGAGGTGCACACAAAGGGCCCGTTGAACACCATGTGCTCCGGATCCAGGAACATATCCCCGCCGGCCTCTTCCGCATAGCCTACAGGCAGCGCGCCGTACTGGGCAATCACCAGCATCTCCAGGAAATAATCCGTGGGTGCTTCCAGGGTGACTTCCAGGGTGGTGTCGTCCACAGCCTTTACGCCCACCTGCTCAAAATCGGTCAGTTCCCCGGTGTTGTAAGCAGTAGCGTTCTTGATAGGATACAGCATATAGGCGTACTGGGAAGCAGTCTCAGGCTCCAGCACCTTCTGCCAGGCGTACACGAACTGGTCTGCGGTGATGGGGGTGCCGTCCGACCAGGTGGCGTCCCGCAGATGGAAGGTATATACGGTGCCGTCGTCGCTGATGTCCCAGCTCTCGGCCAGGCCGGAGCCTTCCTTGATCTCACCGTTCGCGTCCTGACGCACCAGGCCCTCGTACATGGTACCCAGAAGCTCGGAGCCTTCGGCAGTGGAGCAGGTCAAGGGGTTGATATCGGTAGGAGCGCCAGCCATGCTGACCCGCAGCACCTTATCCCCTGTACTGGTCGTGGAAGTTTCAGTTTCTTCCCCGGAAGCCGTGGAAGAAGTTCCCGTGCTGCTGGTTCCAGCGCTAGAGCTGGAATCGCCGCCGGTAAAACCACAGCCGCTGAGCAGGCAGGTCAGCACCAGCATCAGGGCTACAAATGCGATCCAACGTTTCTTCATTTTTGGATTCATCCTTTCCTTACATTGTTTTTGATAAATTTTTCAATGGAATCGGGAGTTTTGAGAATCTGGGGCGACAGGACTTGGCATCCTCCCTCCGTGATGAGAACATCGTCCTCAATGCGGATTCCAAGCCCGCTGTCCCGCAGATAGATTCCCGGTTCCACTGTGACCACCATGCCAGGCGCTAACAGGTTCCGGTCCCCCACGTCATGGGTATCCAACCCCAGATAATGGCTAATGCCGTGAGGGAGCAGTTTCTCCATGTCCTTGCGCTCTTTGGTCAAACCGTCCTGGACGCAATACTCAAACAGTTTGTCCCGGGCGATTTCCAAAGTATCGTCAATGGGCAGTCCCGGACGCAGGGCGTCGATCACCGCCTGCTGGGCTGCCAGCACTGCTTCATAATAGTACCGCTGACGGCTGTTAAAGGCGCCGCTCACCGGGAACGTCCGGCTGATGTCGGCGCTGTAGTAGCCCACCTCGGCCCCCAGGTCCAGCAAAAGCAGGTCGCCCTCTTTCAGGTCCTGGTTATTCCGGTCGTAGTGCAGGTTCACCGTGTTGGCTCCCGCCGCGATGATGGGGGAAAAGGCATTCCCCATGGCTCCATGATATTTGAGCTCAAACTCGAAATACGCCTGGAGCTGGCGCTCGTTTACCCCCGGCGCCATGTGCCGCAGAATGCTCTCAATGCCCAATCCGGTCAGCCGGATGGCTTCCTGGATCTGGGCCACCTCTTCCTGGTCCTTGAACCGGCGCAGGTTGTCGATGGTCCGGGCAATGTTGTGCTGCTGCAAATAGGGGTGGGCTTCCACGATCCGGTGGGCCAAATCGTTCTCCGGATAGGCCACCGTATTCAGTTCCCGCTTGTGGAAATCCATGTACAAATGCTCAAAATAGTTCCGGGCAAACAGCCGGTTCAGCTCCCAATCCATCTTGTCCAGATAGACCGCCCGGTCCAGGCCCGTACGCTCTACCATCTCTTCCGCTGTGGGCATACGGCCAAAATACAGCTCCTGATAAGGATCCGGCCGGGGCATGTACAAGGTCTGGGTCACCTGGCCTGCCAGTTTGGTCACTTGCAGCACATAGCCGGGCTTGTCCAACCCTGTGAGATAAAAGAAATTCCGATTCACGCAGAAGGGATAATCCCCGTCCAGGCTCCGCTGTTTTACCTCTCCCGAAAAGAGATACAGCGCGCTCTGGTCTTCCAGGGTATCTACCACCTTCTGGCGGCGTGTGGCGAATACCGTGTTCATTCCGCCTGCTCCTTTCCGTCAAACAAATGACAGGTTACAAAATGGCCCGGAGCGATCTCACGCATAACCGGCGTCTGTGACTTGCAGCGCTCCATGCACTGGGGGCAGCGGGATGCGAACTTACACCCTGCCTGAGCGCTCATGGGACTGGGAACGTCCCCGGTCAGCTTGATCCGGTCCCGGCTGCGGCTGGCGTCAGGATCCGCAAAGGGCACGGCGGACAGCAAAGCCTTGGTATACGGGTGAACGGGATGGTCCATCACTTCCGACGAGGGGGCCAGCTCCACCAGGGAACCCAGATACATCACCGCGATCCGGTTGGAAATATGGGACACCATGCTGATGTCATGGGCAATAAACAGATAGGTCAGCCCCAGCTGTTTCTGCAAGTCTTCCAGCAAATTGACCACCTGGGCCTGAATGGACACGTCCAAGGCGGAAATGGGCTCGTCGCAGATGATGAACTTGGGATTGATGGCCAGCGCCCGGGCAATGCCGATCCGCTGCCGCTGGCCGCCGGAAAATTCGTGGGGGAACCGGTTGGCATGCTCGGCGTTCATGCCCACCAGCTCCAGCAGCTCGAACACCCGCTTCCGGCGCTCTTCTCCCTTACTGATGCCGTGGATGTCCAGCCCTTCGGCGATAATATCCGCCACGGTCATACGGGGGTCCAAACAGGCGTAGGGGTCCTGGTAGATGATCTGCATATCCCGGGTCAGGGGTACCCGCTGCTTCTCCGTCAGATGGGCGATTTCCTTGCCCTCAAAGAGAATGCTCCCGTCGGTAGGGGGATACAGGCCGATGATGGTCCGTCCCAGGGTGGACTTGCCACAGCCCGATTCTCCCACCAGACCCAGGGTTTCCCCTTTCTCGATGGAAAAGGACACGTTGTCCACGGCTTTTAAATAGGTCTTATGGCCTACCTTAAAATATTTCTTTAAATTTTTTACTTCCAGCAGCATTACGTGGTCCCTCCTGTAATGGGATTGGTCACCTTGGGGGCCATCTCGTGATAGAGCCAGCAGCGGACGCTATGGGTGGGCGTGCGCTGGGTGACTTCCGGAATCCGCTCATGGCAGATCCCCATGGCGTATTCGCACCGGTCCGCAAAGGGACACCCGGCTGGCGGCGCCAGAAGATCGGGGGGCGTTCCCTCAATGGGAACCAGCCGCTGGCCGCTCCCGTCCCGCTTGGGAAGGGAAACCAGCAGCCCCCAGGCGTAGGGGTGCATGGGATCGTAGAAAAGCTCCCGCACGGTGCCGCTTTCCATGGCCATACCGGCGTACATGATAATGACCCGGTCCGCCACATCGGCCACCACGCCCATGTCGTGGGTAATCAGCAAAATCGAGGTGCCCAGCTGCTCCCGCAAGGAAAGCAGCAAATCCAGGATCTGGGCCTGTATGGTCACGTCCAAAGCTGTGGTGGGTTCGTCGGCGATCAGCAGCTGGGGGTGGCACACCAGGCTCATGGCGATCATGGCACGCTGGCGCATGCCGCCGGAAAACTCATGGGGGAACTGCTTCATGCGCTCCACCGGATTGGTGATCCCCACCATCTCCAGCATTTTTACGCTTTGGGCGTAAGCTTCCTTGTAAGAAACATGCTCATGGCGCCGGATGGCTTCCATGATCTGGTAGCCCACTTTCTTGGTGGGGTCCAGAGAGGTCATGGGGTCCTGGAAGATCATGCCGATCTTCTTGCCACGAAGTTTGTGCATTTCCCGCTCTTTCAGCTTGGTCAGGTCGGTGCCCTCAAAGAGCACCTCTCCGCTCCGGATCCGGGAAGGGGGCGAAGGGTTCAGGCGCATGATGGTTTTCGCCGTGACGCTTTTGCCACAGCCGGATTCTCCCACCACCGCCAGGATCTCCCCTTTATCCAGGGAAAAGCTCACGCCCCGCACCGCCTGGACTTCCCCGGCGTAGGTATCGAACGAGACGCAAAGGTCTTTGACTTCCAAAAGTTTTTCGCTCATGGTTTCTTCTCCTTTCCCTCAGCGGCGCATTTTGGGATCCAGCGCATCCCGCAAGCCGTCTCCCAACAGGTTGAAGCCCAGCATGGTGATGGAGATCAGCAGCGCCGGGAACAACAGCTGGTACGGATAGAGAAGCAGCATTCTGGAACCCTCGTTGGCCAAGGTACCCCAGCTGGACAAAGGCACCGGTACGCCCAAGCCCAGATAGCTCAAAGTCGCCTCGGTGAAGATGGCGCTGGGAATGGAGAAAGTCAGCTCAATGATGATGGGTCCCATGGTGTTGGGGATCAGGTGCTTTACCAGGATCCACCAGCCCCGACCCCCCAGCGTGCGGGAAGCCATAACGTACTCGCTCTGTTTCAGCTGAAGGATCTGTCCACGGACGATCCGGGCCATGGATCCCCAGCCGGTAATGGAAATGGCAATAATAATGGTATACAGTCCCGGGCCCATAATGACCATCAGCAGGATCACCCACAGCAGGTCCGGCACGGTGGTGACGATCTCCACCAGACGCATCATGAACAAGTCCACTTTGCCGCCGGCGTATCCGGAAATGCCCCCGTAGAACACGCCGATCAGCAGGTTCACAAGGGCTGCCACCACGGCGATGAACAGGGAAACCCGGGCGCCTTCCCAGCAGCGGACGAACAGATCACGGCCCAGGCTGTCCGTGCCGAAGATGTGCCCGGCGCCAGGCCCTTTGTTTACCATGGCCCCGTCCTGGGAGCTGGAGGAATAGGCGGAGAATACCGGCACCAGCAGCGCCAGCAGGATCACCAGGATCAGGATCACAATGGCCGCCATGGCCACCTTATTCTGACGCAGCCGCCGCCAGGCGTCCTGCAAATAGGTGGTGGTGGGACGGGCGATGGTATTGGCGTTTTCCAGCTTTTTCCCCACGGGGATAAACTGTTCCTTTGTCAATACAGGTTGTTGTTCCATGTGTCTCCCCTCCTCAATCCAGTTTCACGCGGCGGTCAATGACCACATACAAAATGTCCACAATAAAGGTGATGATCACCAGCACCAAGGCATAGAAGGTGGTCATGCCCAAAACCACGGTGTAATCGTTGTCGGTCACAGCGTCCACCAGGTATTTTCCCATGCCGGGAATATTGAAAATGTTTTCAATGACAAAGGAGCCCACCAAGGTTCCCGCGATCATGGATCCAGCCACCGAAACCACCGGCATAATGGCGTTGCGGATGGTGTGACGGCGGATCACCTGGCCGTCGGTCAGGCCCTTGGCTTTGGCGGTCATGATGTAGTCCTGGCCCAGCACGTCCAGCATACTGGTACGCATCATGCGGGCCACGTAGGCAATCAGCCGCAATCCCAACGCCAAACAGGGAAGCACCATATAAATAGGTCCTTCCCAGTTGGCCACCGGGAACCACTGGAGCTTGGCTCCAAACACGTATTGGAACAGGCTGGCAAACACGAAAGCCGGCACCGACACGCACAAAATCGAAAGGATAATCACCAGATAGTCTGGGAACCGCCCTCGGTTGACGGCTGAGATCACGCCGAACACAATGCCCACCAGAATACCAAAGGCACAGGCCACAGCGCCTAGAGAGAAGGAAACAGGAGCGCCCTGGGCGATCAAGCTGTTCACCGTGCGGTTGGCGTACTTAAAGGAAGTGCCGAAATCCCCGTGGAGCAAGTTGCCCATGTAGACAAAATACTGTTCGATCAGGGGCTTGTCCAGGCCGTATTTGGCTTCCAGGTTGGCCATGATCTCCGGCTGGATCCGCTTCTCATCAGAGAAGGGGTCGCCGGGAATGGCGTGCATCAGGCAAAAGGTAACGGTGATAATGACCCACAAGGTCAAAACGGCCAGGAACACACGTTTCAAGGTATATTTCAGCATAGTTCGTTCTCAGCCCCTTACTTCAAATTTTCAGGATTCAGCGCCTGGAGCTCCTCCAAGACAAATCTGCCGTCCCGGCGGATCACCACATCGTCAAAGGCGATCTCGCCGCCGCCCCACTCCGGGGTCTGGATCAGCACCAGGTCCCAATGGACCTTGGAACGGTTGCCGTTTTCGCAATCCGCCACGCAGTTGCCGGGAGTGAAGTGGATACTGCCCATGATCTTCTCGTCGAACAGTGTCTCGTTCATGGGCTTGAGCACATAGGGATTGACGCCAATGGCGAATTCCCCAATGTACCGTGCGCCCGGGTCTGTGTCCAGAATGGCGTTGAGCCGCTGGGTATCGTTGGCCGTAGCCTTGACGATCTTGCCGTTTTCAAACTCCAGGCGGATATTCTCAAAGCTGAACCCGTCCACCAGGGAAGGGGTATTGTAGGTGATGTATCCGTTGACCGAATCCTTCACCGGGGCGGAGTAGACCTCGCCGTCGGGAATATTGGCGTGGCCGTCGCACTTCACCCCGCCGATCCCCTTGATGGAGAAGGTCAGATCTGTACCTTTGGCGGTGATCCGCACCTTGTCGGTACGGTCCATCAGCTTTTTCAAAGGATCCATGGCCTTGCTCATCTTTTCGTAGTCCAGGGTGCACACATTGAAATAGAAGTCGGTAAACTCCTCAGTGGAGCACTGGGCTGCCTGGGCCATGGCCGGTGTGGGATACCGCAGCACCACCCAGCGGGTGCCGGGGCAGCGGTCTTCCATCAGCAGCTTCATCTCGTAATGCTGGTTGTACAGGTCTACCTTCTCGTAGGGCACGCCGTTTTCCTCATAGGCGTTCTCCGGCAGCCGGATCCCAATGTAGCAGTCCATCTCGTGCATGCGGTCGGCTTCCAGCCGGTAGAGCAGGTCCATCTGCTCCTCGGTGCAGCCCATCATCAGCGCCCGGTCCAAATAGGGGTACTTGATGCTCAGGAAGGGCTGGCCCCCTACGGCGTACACTTCCCGGATCAAGTCCGCCACAAAGGGCAGGTCGATTCCCCGGGTCTCAATCAGCACTTTCTCCCCCGCCTTTACGTTCAGGGAATAAGTCACCAGGTTGTGGGCCAGACGGCTGGCTCTCTGATCTTTTGTCATATTCATTTCCTCCTCAGCCAATGGCGATGATCTTATCCCGGTCCCCGTCCATAAAGCTGGTGGTTCCTCCGGAATAGGCGATGGTCTCTTCCAACATGAAGCACACATCCTGGCCGTCCCACTCAGGTACAGCCTCAGTAATATTCAGCTCCAGAGCATAACAGGTATGGTCATGAAGCTTCAACTCCCCGTGCAGGGGCACAAATCCTTGATTGTCGTACATGCCCATGCTGGGGCCGGCGCCGTGGCCGTAATTACCAATGGGGTGGCTGTAAAGCATGGGACGGATCCCCTCGCTCTTGGCCTGCTCCACCGCGGCAAAGAAGATGTCGTTGCCTGTGCGGCCTTCCACGAAGTTCTCCCGGACAATGTCCTGGAACCGGTTGCCCCGGGCAAAGCCGGCCAAAATCCCTTGGGGAATCTCAGTCTCCCCGTCCCGGAGCACATAGCCCAGCCGCTGGCTGTCTGTATACAAATTCAAATAGGCAAGTCCCATATCGGTGTGGAGCAGGTCGCCCTTCTCAATCACCACGCCGCTCATGCGCTGGTCAGAGCACCCCGCCCGCTGCAGATCCACGTCGGGGGCAAACCAGGCGTCCAAGCCCATGTCGTTGATCCGCTGCATGATGTACCACTCCACATCGGTGGTGGTGGTCACCCCGGGGGTGATCACCTCAGTGGAATAGGCTTCCCGGAGCACGTCCATGGCAATGCGGTAAATGGTGGGGTACAGCTCCAGCTCCTGGGCGGTTCTGGTCTCCAGCCAGCGGATCGCCATGGAGTCGTCAGCTTCCAAACGGTCCCCCAGCCGGGCGTACAGGGTATCCCACAGCTTTTTGCTCAAGCCGTCCGCCTGGGCGCAATCCTCGGAAATGTTCACCGCCACCTTCCGGGGGGAACGCTCCTCTACCACCTTCACAATGGCGTCGTACTGGTCCTGGGTACGGGGATCATAGGCCTGCTTGTAAAAAGGCGCTAACCGAGGGTTAGGCCGGGACAGGCTGAGGGCTTCATAGTTTCCCTGCTGGTCCAGGGAGAAAATGAAGCAGCTGGTGCGGGAAGCGTTTTTCACCAACTGGGGTGTCAACGTCTTGAATACGGGATCCTCATTGTATTCCCGGCAAATCACCAGCCACATATCCACGCCGCACTCTTTCAGCAGCTGGGGCATGAGGTGTTCCAAGCGGTCCTTCAGGATCTTGTCACACAGGGTGTATTGATCACGAATGGGAAGAATATCGGTTTCTTTTGTAAGCAGACGCATGGCTTGATCACCCTCCTTAACATGGTTGCCTTCTGGGGATAATAAAAAGAAAAATTCCCTACGGCGCGTTGCCGCGCCATAGAAAATCTCCCCGTTGAGACCATCGCTTTCGCACTGTAAATCGAAAGAAACTTTGTGGCTTCT
>DXXH01000004.1:0-7320 GCA_019416395.1 Clostridiales bacterium | reverse complement strand
TTCGAGAAAAAATCGTATTTTTAATCATATTATCCCGAATAAATTCAAATTTTTTGTAAAAAAATTCACAAATATTTTTTCGTTAAGAAAAAATTCTTAGAATTCACTTTCAGACTTTAAATAGCGATAGATGGTTTTTTCCGACACTTCCAGCCGCTGTGCCACCTGGCTGACTTTCCCCTTGAAGTCGAACACCCCGTCCCGGCGCAGCTCATGAACCACCTGCCGCTTCTCCTTGGGGCTGAGCTGTTTGGGTTCCCGTCCTTGCAGCCCACGTTGGAAAATAGCCTCCATGCGCTCCTCAATCGTGCTGCCCGGCTGGAATGTCTCCTGCCGCTGCAGCTTGGCCGGATCCAGAATCAGGGCCTGGCGCAGGATATCAATCCCTTCCAGCAGATACTCCACTTCCACATTCACGCACATCAGCCCGATCAGTTCCCCCTGGTCTTTGATGAAATAGGTGGAAGACCGCAGCACCCGCTCCTGGGTCCCTCCCACATAGTTCACCACAAAGGGCGCCGTCAAGTACCGCTTGCTGCGCACCAGCTGAATGGCGTAATCCGTCATTCCATTGCCCCGGTGCCGGTCTGTGATGCTGGGCTGGGTCACGTAAATGATGGAGTGCTCCACGTCCCGCACATCGTGAATCAGCACCTCACAGTGCTCCCCGTTCATACGGGCGATGAAATCCGCTATGGGAATATATCTGGACAACAGTTCCTCTCGTGTCATACCATTTGCCTCCTATATTGAACCATATTGAAAAATACCACTACAGCCGTTAAAAAGAATACCGCCGCGCACACCCACATGGGCAGCCGGGGAGCAGCCGCATACAAAATTCCCGCGGACAGGGAGCCTGTCACCATGCCCGCTGCCCGCACCGAGGAAAATACCCCGGATACCGTCCCGTTCTGGTCCCGCCACTGGCGAATGGCCAAGGCCTGCTGCAAAGGGAGATACATGGAATTGCACAGGTAAAACACCATGTTCACCAAGATGTAGGGCATCTCCTGGGTCATTCCCAAGGAAACCAGCAAAGTCACCCCCGCCAGCAGGAAAATTACCCCCAAGGGCAAATAACAGGTAGTGCGCCGCTGAATCCACAGGCCTAAAGTCATATTGAAGGTGATCCCCACCACGCCAATCGCAGCGTAAATAAAGCCATTGTAGGACGGCGGGAAGGAGAATTGGTCTTTCAGGAAATAATTAAAAGCGTTGTCATAGGCGGTACTGGCAAAGCAGGCCAGGAACACCGCCGCCAAAAACACCAGCATGGGCTTGGTGAAATGACCCTTCCCCCGGGAAAACACAGAAAGGGGATTGAATGCCTGGGCAAAGGACACGGGACGCCGTGTGTAGTAGTCCCCGTCTTTGAGCAGCAAGCCCATTCCAAACGCGGAAACGCAAAGCACAAAAAACTGCCCCCAAAAGCTGGTGGCCACGGAGAAATCCCCCAAAAGGCCCCCGGCCAAGTACCCCAGGGCAGTCCCCGCCGAGGTGAGGGCCGCGGATACCGCCATGGCCCTGCCGCATTTCTCCGGTTTGGCGGTATCCGCCACATAGGCCATAAAACAGACGGTCACACCGCCGCTGAACACACCCGCGATCATGCGGGCCAGTAAAATCTGCCAAATCGTTACGCTGAATAAAAACAGCAGCTGCCCTACGGCGTATCCCAAAATGGTGATGAACAAGGTGTTCACACGGCCAATCCTGTCCCCCACCGCTCCCCAAAATGGACAAAACAGGAAATTGGTCAAGGACATGGCAGCAAACGCCGCCCCAAACATAAATTCCGGCATTCCCAGTTGGGTAAGGAATGTTGGGGTTACCGGGTGAACCATGTTGGCGGCCAGCACCTCTAAAAACATCAGTACAAAAAAACGCAGCAATGAAGAACGTCTCACAAAGCAGCCCCCTTGGCAAAGTGGGATTTCCCACCAAACAATCTAGTGCGCCATTGGGGCGCAGCCATTGATTAGACTATCACGTTAGGAAGAGATTGTCAAATTCTGTATGATTTTTGAGACTTTTTTTACCTTTTCCCTTTTTGGGGGATTCCATCACCCCGCTGTCTCCACGGGAGACAAAAAAGAAAAGGCCAAGCCCTGAACGCGACATGCGTCCAGGCTCAGCCTGGTCTGAGCGACAAAACCGCAACCCGCCAGAAACGCGGGCATAAAAAATCGCGAACCCCACAAAGGTGAAGTTCGCGACTAGCCTGGGGTGCAACCCCCGCGACTCGCCAGAAGCGCGAGCATAAAAAATCGCGAGCCCCACAAAAGTGAAGTTCGCGACTGGCCTGGGGTGCAACCCCCTGGTCGAGGTGACAGGACTCGAACCTGCGGCCTCGTGGTCCCAAACCACGCGCGCTACCAACTGCGCAACACCTCGCTAAACGCTTCCCCACGGGGAAGCTGTATCTTATTATACTTGAAAAAGGGCCCCGGTGTCAACTGGTTTACTCAACGTAAACTTTCGCCAGTCCACCCTCGCTGGTTTCCCGGTATTTGCTGAATAAATCCCGGCCTGTCTCATACATGGTCTTTACCACCATGTCAAAGGAAATCTTCCGGGTATAGGTCAGGAAATTCGCCAGACTCAGCGCGTTGATGGCCCGCATGGCCGCCACCGCATTCCGCTCAATGCAGGGAATCTGCACCAGCCCCCCAATGGGGTCGCAGGTCAGACCAAGATGATGTTCCATGGCCACTTCCGCCGCGTATTCAATTTGGTCCAGATCCATGTGGTAAAGCTCCGCCAACCCTGCCGCCGCCATGGAGCAGGCGCTGCCCACTTCCGCCTGGCAGCCGCATTCCGCCCCTGAAATGGAAGCGTTGGTCTTGATGATATTCCCCACCACGCCTGCCACTGCCAAAGCGTGAAGCACGTCCGTATCGGAAAAGCCCTGCTGCTCCTGCTTGAACAAAAGCACCGCCGGAAGCACTCCCGACGCCCCACAGGTGGGAGCCGTCACCACCACGCCACCGCTGGCGTTTTCCTCGCTGACCGCGAAAGCGTAGGCGCAGACCTTCCGGTTTTCCCGGGTTTCCGCACTTTCGTCCATGTGACGCTGGCGCACCAGGTACTTGGCCTTGCGCTGTACCCCCAGTCCCCCATGGAGCACCCCTTCCGTGTTCAATCCGTTGTACACCGTGGCTTTCATCTGCTTCCAAACGTCCCGGAGATAGTCCCAAATCTCCGGCCCCTCATATTCTTCCACGAACTGCCAAAGGAATTTTCCATTCTTCTGACAATATTCCTTGATCTCCTGGAACGTGCTCAATGGGTAAACGTCCTGGGGCGCTACCGCCGGTTTTCCCTCAATGGCGATTTTGCCGCCCCCTACACTGAACACCCGCCACATGCCCAAGGATTTTTCTCCGGAAAACGCTTCCAGCGTCATGGTATTGGGGTGGGGCAGCGTATCTTCCGGGGTTTGGGTGTCAAACTGGATCTCTGTGGGAAAAGGCTCAAAAGCGTCCCGAATGGCCACATCGGTCAAATGGCCTTTCCCGGTTTTCGCCAGGGAACCGTATAACACAGCCCGAAAACGATCGCCTTGGGGAAATTCTTTCCGGAACAAGACCGCCGCATGGGAAGGCCCCATGGTATGAGAGCTGGAAGGCCCCCGGCCGATGCGGTATAATTCGCGCAGTGATTCCATAGTAAATACCCCCAAAACAAGAAATCTTTTCTATTCTCCCACAAAGCCGGCGGAAAATCAAGGTTTTTCCACAAGCCCCTCATTCCAAGAGGGAATACACCAAATTCTCCCACCGCAGCTTTGTGCCCACGTCCACACCGTCCGGCAAAAGCGCCATGGCAATCATCATGGGCTCGCCGCTGTCGTAAATGTCCGTCCGCCGCAAGTAGGCGTAATCCCCTTCAATAGTTTCCACTACATATTCATAAGGTCCCATGAAATACGCTCCTTTTCCCGTTTTCTTTCATCGTACTCTATCTTCCCCAAAAACGCAAGCCATCTTCCTCTTTTCCGCCTTGACAAAGGGATTTTTTGTGGGATACAATGGAACACAAATTGAGCTTATTTTCCCCATGGAAGGAGCCTTCTTTATGGAACTTGTCACATTCCAGCCCATTCCCGATTCCACCGCCCAAGTAACCGGCTATCTCCACACCCCCATTCAGGAGCCCCGGTCCCGCCGGAAAACCTTCCCCGTAGTGGTGCTCTGCCCCGGCGGCGGTTACGCTTCCGTCTCCCAAAGGGAATCCGACCCGGTAGGGCTGCGGTTCTTCGCCAGAGGCTACCAGGTGTTCACCCTGCGCTATTCCGTTGGGGAACAAGCCAAGGATTTCCGCCCCTTGCGGGAGCTTTCGGAAACCTTCCGGCTGATCCGGGAAAACGCCCAAACATATTATGTGGAACCCGATCAAATAGCGGTGTGCGGTTTCTCCGCAGGCGGCCATCTGGCAGGCTGTCTGGCCACTATGTGGAATGAGCCAGAATTCCTGAAAGTTTACGACAACCAGGGCGGCAAAAACCGGCCCAATGCCCTGATTCTGGGTTATCCCGTAATCACCGCCGACGAATACGCCCATGTGGATTCCATTGAAACCGTCAGCGGCTGCAAAAAGGGTACGCCGGAATATGAATTTTTCTCCCTGGACAAACACGTATCTCCCGACGTGTGCCCCACGTTTTTGTGGCACACCATGGAAGACCAGTCCGTGCCGGTGGAAAACAGCCTGAAAATGGTCACTGCTTTGCATAACGCCGGGGTATCGGTGGAAGCACACTTCTTCCCCCATGGGGCTCACGGCATGTCCGTCTGCACAGAGGAAACCTGCTCCCCGGATCCGCACAACGCCCAATGGGTAGACCTGTGCCTGAACTGGCTGGACGACACCTTTGGATTCCGTCTGTAACGGCCTATGGAACAGCAACTGCTTTCCGCCCTCACAGATCAGTTTCCAACTCTGCGCCCTCTTACGGAGAAGGATTTTCCCGCGCTGCTGGCTCTATATCAAAGCAACCATTTTTACAACGGAATCGCCTTAGACGGTCCTGTCTCTTTAGAAAATTGCAGGGAAGATCTAACCGCCCTGCCCCCAGGGAAAAAACCGGAGCACAAGCTGTTTTTGGGAGTATTCCAAGGGAATCGTCTGGCAGCGGTAACAGATCTGGTGCAGGGCTATCCGGATTCTGAAACCCTGTACATCGGTTTGCTGGAGCTGGATCAGAGTATGCACCGCCAAGGCTTGGGCACCAAGATGGTGAGAGCCATTGCCCACCAGGCACAGGCCTGTGGATTCACCTGTCTGCGCCTGGCCTGCCTGGAAGAAAATGGTCCCGGCCTGGCCTTTTGGCGCCATATGGGCTTTACCGAGGAAGGCCGCGCTCTCTGGCAAGGCGGCCGCAAGACGATAAAAATGATACGCAAGCTTTCGATTTAATGATAAGCGCTCCCCAGCGGAGCGCTTTTTTATACCGCTTTTCAGCCGTTTTCTAAATTTATTCCTCATTAATCTTATTTTTTAGTAAAAATATCACTTTTTTGGCATGGTTCTATCACTTTTTTATCAGACAGAGGGCTGGTA
This sequence comes from Clostridiales bacterium, assembly GCA_019416395.1. Taxonomy (GTDB): domain Bacteria; phylum Bacillota; class Clostridia; order Oscillospirales; family Acutalibacteraceae; genus Acutalibacter. The sequence continues at coordinate 1,755 of DXXH01000004.1, read as the reverse complement.
TTTTTTTATAATAAGGACAATCAAACCCAAGGGACTTGGGGAAAAGAGAGGAAGAAAACCATGAAAAAACTTTTGTCTCTGCTAGTAGCGTGCGCCCTCATCGTAAGCGCTTTCGCCGGCTGTAGCGAAGGCGGGCAATCCAGCCAGGAAAGCTCTTCCACCAGTGTTTCGGAAAGCACCGGTTCCCAGAGCGGCGCTGGAGAGGACAGCGCCTCGGAAGACTCTGGCAGCGAAACCGCCTCTACCAGCAATGCGGAACAGATGGATCTGGTGGTAGCGTATCCCCTGATCAACGGTGTTCCCGCAGACAACCAGATGATCCAGGACGAGATCAACAAAATCGTCACCCCCAAGTACAATGACGTGATCCAGCTCATGCCCATTTCCATGGGCAACTACAACCAGCAAATGCAGCTGATGCTCTCCTCTGGAGAAAAACTGGACCTGTTCGTGATCCGTGGCGAACAATTCAACAGCTACCTCTCCAGTGAACAGCTGACAGACATGACCGATTTGATCCAAGAATACGGTCAGGGCATCATCGAAGCGGTAGGCCAGTCCTTTATCGATGCCGGCAAAGCCAATGGCAGCCTGTATGGCATCACCACCAACCGCGACCTGGCAATCGGCCACGGCGGCTTGATGGTTCGGAAGGACATTTTAGAGGAGTTGGGCTATACCAAGGAAGATATCCAAACAGTCGATGATTTGGACGCGCTCTTTGCCGATGTCCACGCTGCTTACCCCGACATGCTGGTGCTGTCCAACAACGCCGGCGGCACCCTGTACGGAACCCTGGGTATGTGCTTTGACCCCTTGACCGATGGTTTCGCCGTATTGCGGAACTTTGGCGAGGATCTGGAAGTGGTCAACGCCTTCGCCACCGAAGAATACCAGCAGTACTGCGAGCATGCCCGCCGCTGGTATGAAGCTGGTTACATCAGCGCCGACATCGCCGCCAACACCGAATCCGGTTCCACCATGGTAAAATCCGGACGCGCCTTCTCCTATGTGAACCGCGTAAAGCCCGGTGTGGACATGCAGGAAACCAAAATGGCAGGCACCGAAATCGTTGGACTGCAAACCATGCCCACCGCCACTTATACCAGCGTTCCCCAGTCCTTTATGTGGGGCATCCCCTATTCCGCCGACGACCCCGCCCGCTCCATGGAGTACCTGAACGAGGTCTACACCAACGCCGACATCATGAATCTGCTGGCCTGGGGTGTGGAAGGCGTCCACTATGATGTGATGGAAGACGGCCATATCACCACCGCCGCCAGCCTGGACGGCGCTGAATCCGGATATAACCCCTCTGCCGGCTGGATTTTCGGCAACCAGTTCATCACCTACGTTTGGGAAGGCGACGACCTGGATCTGTATGACCAGCTGAAGGAATTCAACGACACTGCTCAGAAATCCTCCGCTTTCGGCTTTACGTTCAACAACCAGAATGTGGTCACGGAGATCGCAGCCGTGCAAAGCGTTTATGACCAGTACAAGATGGGCTTGGAGTGCGGGCTGGTAGATCCTGCTGAGGCTCTGCCCGAGATGCTGGCTCAGATGGAAAGCGCTGGCATTCAGAAGATTATCGACGAAAAGCAGGCTCAGCTGGACGAGTGGGCCGCCGCTCAATAAGAAGGCCTGTATCCGGCGCGCGGGGCGTCTCAGCGCCTGCGCGCCGGATCTATTTTTGGAAGGGGAGTGACCAACTATGGGAAGTCAAGCCATTTGCGAAGAAATTTTTAGTGACGA
>DXXH01000039.1:2660-21663 GCA_019416395.1 Clostridiales bacterium | reverse complement strand
ATACTATATAAAACAGAATCGGGAAAGGGACAGAAACAGCTTTTCTTTATCTTACCACAAAAAGGCGTGGTTTACTAGGCAATGGCCCGGGGATTTTACAAAGAGGCATTTTTGGGTGGCCAATTCGCAGACAAACTTATCGAAAATTGCAAAATGAACATAGAAAGACGGTTGTCCGTGTGCTAAGGATTTGTGGAAATCGCTTGAAGAACTGGGGAGAACTCCCGGGTAAACCTGGCAAAATAGTTACAAAATTGAGACATTTCCGTTGTAAGCCCGTAACGATTCAGAAATGATGGACATATGTGACAAAAAGGCTTTGGGAGGAAATTTGAATTTTTCTTTATTAACAGTTGCAAAATCCGGGGAAAGAGGGTATAATTACCGTATTGTGAGTCGATGGTGACCCCCGATGGTGCTCCTGCGGCTCACAAAATTTTATACTCTGAAAATCAGGGGGAATTAGAATGAAGCTCAGAAAGATCCTGGCTGTTGTTCTGGCGATGGCTCTGCTGTGCGCTACCTTTGCCGCCTGCGGCAACGATTCCGGCACCAGCAGCACTACCAGCGGGACTTCCAGCACAACCAGCACCAGCGACGATACCAGCAGCGCTGGCGGGGAATCCGCTGCTACCGGCGACGTGACGCTGTTTACCCGCAAGGACGTGGATCCTTCCAAGAATCTGAATGTCCGCGCTGGCATGGAGCCCACCGGCTTGAACACCATGCTGTCCACTTACGCCGTCGAGTTCAACTTGATCGGCCATCTGTATGAGACTCTGTACGTCCTGGACGAGAACGACGTTCCCCAGCCCGGCGCTGCCGAGAGCGTGGACGTGTCCGACGACGGCACCGTTTACACCTTCCATCTCCGTGATGACGGCGTGTGGACCAACGGCGACCCTGTTACCGCCAACGACTTCGCGTTTGCTTGGCAGCAGGTTCTGACTCCCGAAACCGCCGCTGACTACGCTTACATGCTGTACTTCATCAAGAACGCTGAGGCGTACCTGAACAAGAAAGTTGAGTGGGAAGACGTAGGCGTGAAGGTCATTGACGATTCCACCCTGGAAGTCACCTTGGAGAAGGCTCTTCCCTACGCCACCTACCTGTTCACCTTCGGCACCATGGCTCCTGTGAACCAGAAGTTCTATGAGGCTGTAGGCGCTGACAAATACAACACCGAAGCTGAGTACTTCTGCACCAACGGCCCCTTCGGCATGGTGGAGTGGTCTCACGACAGCCAGATCATCCTTCAGAAGAATGACGCTTGGCACGGTGCTGCGGATGTTCAGGTAGAGCAGATCACCTACCGGATCATCACCGACGCTCAGTCCGCTTTGACCTCTTACATGTCCGGCGAGCTGGATTACACCGATCTGACCACTGGCCAGCTGATGCAGCAGGCTGAGCAGGCCGGCTATGAAGTCACCAGCATGACTCCCGGTTCTTCCTTCTACATGATGGTCAACTGCGCTGACGAGTACCTGTCCAACGTAAACCTGCGCCGTGCTCTGGCTCTGGGCTTTGACAAGCAGGCCATGATCGACGCTGTGTATCAGAACGACAACAAGCCCATGACCAGCTTTACTCCGCCTTCTGTGTTCGGCACCAACAACTCTTCCTTCCAGGAAGCTTTGCAGGCCGAGGTTGGCGATCTGGCTCCCGCTAACGGCGACGTAGAGGCTGCTAAGGGCTATCTGGAGACTGCTCTGTCCGAGCTGGGCTGCACTGTGGAAGACTTGTCCGCTCACCTGTCCATCGACTGCGGCGACGACAAGACCTCTCAGACTCAGGCTGCTTTCTATCAGGAGCAGTGGAGACAGAACCTGGGCATTGAAGTCACCATCAACCCCATGATCACCAAGCAGGGCGCTACCAACCGTCAGAACGGCAACTATTGCATGTCCATCACCGGTTGGTCTCCCGACTACAACGATCCCATGACCTTCCTGGATCTGTGGGTCACCGGCGGCGGTAACAACGACAGCGGCTGGAGCAACGAAGAGTACGACGCTCTGATCGCCAAGGCTGGCGACGGCCAGGAAGATCTGGAAGCCCGTCAGCAGGACTTCTACGAGTGCGAGAAGATCATCTTTGACGAGTATCCCATCATTCCTTGCTACTGGAGAAGCGACGCTTACACTTACAATACCGATAAGATTTTGGGCGGCCTGCGTCTGACCAACTTCCAGACCCGGTACACCTATGTGGAGCTGGCTGAGTAAGATTTCAGCCCAAGCGACGTAAGGATTCATCACCGCGCTATAACGATCTGTAATACACAGGCGAGGGCGTTTTGGCGTCCTCGCCCTGCGGTGTTTTTAAAGGTCCTTTCCCGGGGAACCGGGGGAATGGGGAAGGCGGAACCTTGTTTGCCAAGGGGCCCGCGGCAAAAAGCCGGCGGGGCATCTTTGGGGAAGGCGCTCCTTTCCTGGCGCCAAGGCCCATGGCCTATTGGGCGCCCTATGATTTGCTAAAACGATTCTGGAAACTATTGGAAAGGAGGAAATTGCCGTATGATCAAGTATTTTTTAAAGCGTATCGGTTACGCTGTTGTCACCTTGTTTGTACTGGTCACCCTGACATTCTTCATGCAGCGTCTGCTGCCCGGCGACCCCTTTATCGGAGACAAGCAGCTGCCCCAGGCCACTATGGACGCACTTTACGCCAAGTACGGCTTGGATAAGCCCGCTTGGGTGCAGTACCTCATGTATCTCGGCAATTGCCTGCATGGCGATTTGGGTCTTTCCCTGCAAAACGACCGTCCCGTCACCACAATCATCGGGGAATCCTTTATGGTTTCCTTTGACGTAGGTATTCGGGCCATTATCTTTGCCTTTGTGCTGGGCGTAGTCCTGGGCACCATCGCCGCCATCAAGCACGGCGGCGCCCTGGACACCATCTGCATGCTGGTGGCTTTGATCGGCGTGTCCGTGCCAAGCTTTATTGTAGGTTCCATACTCCAATACTATTTAGGCCTGCAATTGACCCGGGCGGCGGGAACGGCAATTTTTGCCACCACCGGGTGGGACGCGTTCAACTCCAAGATCCTACCCGTGTTCGCCTTGGGATTTGGTTCTCTGGCCCAGATTTCCCGGTTGACCCGTACGTCCATGCTGGACGTGCTGAGCCAGGATTACATCAAGACCGCCAAGGCCAAGGGCCTTTCCCAGCCGGCCATCATCTGGAAGCACGCGTTGCGCAACTCCATCATGCCCGTGGTCACCGTGTTGGGCCCCATCACTGCCGGCGTTTTGACAGGCGCCTTCGTGGTGGAGAACATCTTCTCCATTCCCGGCTTGGGCCGTTACTTTGTGCAGAGTATTCAGGTTTATGACTACACCATGATTTCCGGCACCACCATTTTCTACGGGGCCTTCCTGATCCTGGCCAACCTGGTGGTAGACCTGGTCTATGGTATTATCGACCCGAGAGTCAAGCTGGAGGAGGGATAATCACATGGAAAAAATCGATAAGAGCAGATTCGCCTGGGTGGGCGCTGACCCGGAAAAACGGGAAGGCATGACCCGCCCCAGCGTAACCTATTGGAAAGACGCCATGAACCGGCTGCTGAAAAACAAAGTGGCCGTGGTGTGCTTGGCCATTATCGTGCTGTTGATCCTCTCCTGCGTTGTGGTGCCCTTCCTGGTCCCCTTTGAGAGCCGTGAGCAGCATCTGGCTGAAACTTACACCGGGTTTTTCACCCCCTGTACCGATGAGCGGTACGCGGGCCAGAACGCGGTGCACGTATTCGGCACCGACAGCCTGGGCCGTGACCTGCTGGTCCGCGCCTTTGAGGGCGGCCGTGTGTCCCTGATGATCGCCTTTTCCGCCGTGTTCGTCAACCTGATCATCGGCATGATCTATGGCGGTGTTTCCGGATACTTCGGCGGCATGGTGGATAACATCATGATGCGTATCGTGGAAGTGATCAACGGTATCCCCTATTTGATCGTGGTGGTGCTGTTGATGATGGTGCTGCCAAAAGGCATCTTTACCATGGTGGTGGCCTACGCCACTGTGGGATGGACGGGCATGGCCCGTCTGGTCCGTGGCCAGTGCCTGGCCTTGAAGAACCAGGAGTTCGTGGTGGCCGCCGAGGCCATGGGCGCCAAGGCTTCCCGGATCATCGGAAGGCACTTGCTGCCCAATACCCTGTCGGTGATCATCATCAACGTGACCCTGCAGGTGCCCAGCGCCATCTTTACCGAGGCGTTCCTGTCCTACATCGGCATGGGCGTGCCTGTGCCTCAGCCCTCTTGGGGCATGCTGGCCCAGGAAGGCGCCGCCGTGTTCCAGTTGTATCCCTCTCAGCTGTGGATTCCCGCCATCGCCATCAGCTTGACCATGCTTTCCTTTAACCTGTTAGGCGACGGCTTGCGGGATGCCTTTGACCCGCGCTTGAGGAGGTGACCACTATGGCTAAGGATATGAAGAAGGTAGTATTGGACGTTAAAGACCTGCACGTTTCCTTTGACACCTATGCTGGAGAGGTCAAAGCCGTGCGTGGTGTGACCTTTGCCCTGCACGAGGGCGAAGTGCTGGCCATCGTGGGCGAATCCGGCTGCGGCAAGAGCGTGACCGCTCAAACCGTCATGAAGCTCAACCCCATGCCCCCCGCCCGAATCCCCCAGGGCGAGGTGCGTCTGGGCGACCACGACATTGTAAAGGCCAGCGAGAAAGAGATGCAGAAGCTCCGGGGCAAGGAAGTGTCCATGATCTTCCAGGACCCCATGACCTGCCTGAACCCCACCAAGACGGTGGGCAAGCAGATCGTGGAAGCCATTCGCCATCACCGGAAGCTGACGGCGGCGGAAGCCAAGGCGGAAGCCATCAAATATTTAAAGCTGGTAAACATTCCCAATCCGGAAGAGCGGGCTAAGCAGTATCCCCACGAATTTTCCGGTGGTATGCGCCAGCGTGCCATGATCGCCATGGCCTTGTCCTGCAACCCCAAGGTGCTGATTGCCGACGAGCCCACCACCTCTTTGGACGTGACCATTCAGGCCCAGATCATGGACCTGCTGGCGGAGATCAAAGAGGATACGGACACGGCCATTATCCTGATTACCCATGACCTGGGCGTTGTGGCAGGCATGGCGGACCGTGTGGCGGTCATGTACGCAGGTAAGGTTGTGGAGACCGGCGGGGTAGAGGATATTTTCTACCACAATGCCCACCCCTACACCCAGGCGCTGCTCAAGAGCTTGCCCACGGTGGACGCCAGCAAAGACAACCGTTTGGCGTCCATTGCCGGTACGCCCCCGGACTTGCTGAACCCGCCCAAGGGCTGCGCGTTCGCCGCCCGGTGCAAGCATTGCATGAAGATCTGCCAGGAGGAACAGCCGCCGGAGTTCACCATTTCCGAAGGCCATGTAGCTTCCTGCTGGCTGCTCCATCCCGACTGTCCCAGCGCGGAAGAAAGGGGAGAGAAAGATGTCGACTAAGAATAACGAGGTGCTCCTCTCCCTGGAGGACATCTGCAAATACTTCAAGGTATCCGGCGGCACGCTGAAGGCCGTGGACCACGTGACCTTTGACATTCACAAGGGCGAGACCGTAGGCCTGGTGGGTGAATCCGGTTGCGGCAAGTCCACCCTGGGCCGGGTGGCCATGGGCATTTACGCCCCCACGTCCGGCAAGCTGCGCTATAAGGGTAAGGAAGTCAACCTGAAGCACTCCAAGGACCGGTTCAACTATTCCAAGCTGGCCCAGATCATTTTCCAGGACCCTTACGCCTCTCTGGACCCCCGTATGACAGTGTCTTCCATCATCGAGGAAGGCATGGTCATTCACAACATGTACGATGAGAAGCGGCGGAAAGAGCGGGTGTACGAGCTGCTGGAGATGGTAGGCTTGAACCGTGAGCATGCCAACCGGTTCCCTCACGAGTTTTCCGGCGGCCAGCGGCAGCGTATCGGCATTGCCCGGGCGCTGGCCATTGAGCCTGAGTTCATCGTGTGCGACGAGCCCATTTCCGCATTGGACGTGTCCATTCAGTCCCAGGTGATCAACCTGCTCCACGATTTGCAGGAGCGTTTGGGCCTGACCTATTTGTTCATCGCCCATGACCTGAACATTGTGAAGTACATTTCGGACCGGATCGCCGTGATGTATCTGGGCAACGTGGTGGAGCTGGCCAGTTCTGACGAGCTGTACAAGAACACGCTGCACCCCTATTCCAAGGCGCTGCTTTCCGCGGTGCCCATTCCGGACCCCAGCAAAGAGGCCCAGAAGAACCGGATCATCATTTCCGGCGACGTGCCCAGTCCCATCAATACCCCCAAGGGCTGTAACTTTGCCGGCCGCTGCCCTCAGGCCTGCGACCAGTGCAAAGAGTCCAAGCCCAAGCTACAGGAAGTTACTCCCGGCCATTACGTGGCCTGCCATTTGGTGCAGCCTGAAAAGTGATTTGAAAAACCGCTGTCTTTTGGCAGCGGTTTTTTTGCGCCTTCGGGAAGGGAATTGGTTTTTTCTCTCCGGTCAAATGCTGAAAGCCCTGATGAAACGCGCTAGCTTGAGGTACGGGGATTGTTATGGGCCGGTGGACTTTGCCTGTCCCGGTGGGCGAATTACGCCCGCCCCGGCTGGCGGCATGTTCCCCCAAGCGAAGTGAAAACAGATCGGCGAAAAAAGAAGCTCCGTGTGGAAATTTCCCCCTTTTAAAGTGGGTGGGAACCGGGTACAATGGGGGTATCACCGGCGGAATGCCGTGAGAATCGGGAGGAGACAACCATGACAAACGCTTTGACGCCCAAATATCCCCATATGCTCCACGGGGGAGACTACAATCCGGATCAGTGGCTGGACCGGCCGGACATTTTGGAAGAAGACATACGCCTGATGAAAGAGGCCCACATCAATTGCGTATCCGTGGGGATTTTCGCCTGGGCCAAGCTGGAACCCCAAGAAGGGGTGTATGCATTTGACTGGCTGGAACAGGTGATCGACCGGCTGTATGAAAACGGGATCTACACCGTGCTGGCCACGCCTTCGGGGGCCAAGCCCGTGTGGATGAGCGAAAAGTATCCGGAAATCCGCCGGATGACTGCCGACCTGCGCCAGGAGCAAACCGGCGGGCGGCACAACCACTGCTACACCTCGCCCCTGTACCGGGAAAAGGTGGCCGCCATGGACAGGGCGCTGGCCCAGCGGTTCAGCCATCACCCGGGGGTGATCTTGTGGCATCTTTCCAACGAATACGGCGGGGAATGCTATTGCCCCCAGTGCCAAAAGGCCTTTCGCCGGTGGCTGCAAGAGAAATACGGCACTTTGGAGAATCTGAACCATCAATGGTGGACCGATTTCTGGAGCCACACCATCACGGATTGGGAGCAGATCCACGCCCCCGGCCCCTTGGGAGAAACCAGCGTCCATGGGCTGACCCTGGACTGGAAGCGGTTTGTCACGGACCAGGTCATCGACTTTATGAAGGTGGAGCGAGACGCGGTGAAGGCCGTCAACCCGGAGATCCCGGTGACCACCAATTTCATGTACGATTTTTACCAGTACAACTATTTCAAATTCAAAGACCAGCTGGATGTGATTTCTTGGGACGCCTATCCCCAGTGGCACAATGAGGGGAACACCACGGTGGCGGCGGATTTCGCCCTGTGGCACGACGTGATGCGCTCCCTGAAGCGTCAGCCCTTTTTGCTTATGGAATCTACCCCCAGCTACACCAACTGGACGCCGGTGTCCAAGATGAAAAAGCCGGGTATGCACATGGCTTCCTCCATGCAGGCAGTGGCTCACGGGTCCAACTCAGTGCAGTATTTCCAATTCCGGAAAAGCCGGGGCTCCACGGAGAAATTCCACGGGGCAGTGGTGGACCATTACGGAAAAAGCGATACCCGGGTATTCCGGGACGTGGCGGCGGTGGGCCGCAGGCTGGAAGAGATCGACCCAGTATGCCAAAGCGGGGTCAACGCCAAGGTGGCTTTGGTGTTCGACATGGAAAACCGCTGGGCGATCGAGGACGCTGCTGGGCCACGGAACTGCGGGATTCACTATGCGGAGCAGATCCGGGCCCATTACCGGGGGCTTTGGCGCATGGGCGTTCCGGTGGACATTGTAGACGAGGAATGCGACCTCACCGGCTATGATCTGGTCATTGTCCCCATGCTGTATATGCTCCGGGCGGGATTTGCGGAAAAGCTCCGGGACTTTGTGGAGCAGGGGGGCACCCTGGTGGGCACATACCACACCGGGCTGGTGAATGAAAACGACTTGTGCTATCTGGGTGGATGGCCCGGCGGCGGGCTGATGGAAGTGTTTGGCCTGTGGCATGAGGATACGGACGCATTGTGGGACGACGAGCGGAACACCCTGTGCGGGAAGGACGGCAGGGAGTATGAGATCCGGGAGCTGTGCGCCTTGATCCACCCCAAGGGGGCTCAAGTGCTGGGCACTTACGGGGAAGACTTCTACAAAGGCGAGGCGGCCCTGACCGTGAACCAGTTTGGCAAAGGGAAAGCCTATTACATAGCCGCGTCTGTAGAGGAAAGGTTCTATCTGGACTTTTACCAGGAGCTGGCCGGAGAACTGGGCTTGGAGCGGGCGCTGCCGGAATTGCCCCCGGAAGGGGTAGAGGCCTGCCTGCGGGAAGGCCAGGGAAACCAGTACCTGTTTTTGCAAAATTTTTCCGGGAAGCAACAGTGTGTGGTTTTGCCGGCGGGGTATACTACCTGGGAAGGGGACCCAGCTGGGGAAGCGACGCTGGGGGAATACGACAGCCAGGTGTTCCGGCGGAAAAAGGGTTGAAAACAGGGGAAAACGCCAGAGGGGAAGCACAAAACTGGGCAAAAAATCAAGGAAAAATTGTTTGGTACGGAAAAAAACAAAAAAAGAGAAGACTTTTTGTAGAAAAGTGGCGGAATGTATGTTAAGATTTTATTAAGAAAAGGCGGGGCGGCAAACCCCGCCTTGAGCACCCGTGTTTTCCAAGACGGAAAAGAAAGGAAAGGCCTGAATATGGAACAATCGGCTCAGTTTTTTTTCAGCCCCGAAAATCGCGTAGCCCCCTTGGGGATTGTAGCCCTGGAAGGCGCCGAGGAGCTGGCCAATCACATTGAAGCTCACCTGGTACGGTGGGCGAAGCAGGCGGGTATGGATGTGGACTCCTTCCGCATTGGCTGCAGCTGCCCCCGGTTTTCCTCGGGAGACGGCAAGGGGATCTTGAACAGCTCCGTGCGGGGCTATGACCTGTACTTTGTAGTAGACGTGGGCAATTACAGCTGCACCTACAAGTATTTCGGCCAGGAAAATCACATGTCCCCCGACGATCATTATCAGGATCTGAAGCGGCTGATCCAGGCGGCTATGGGAAAGGCCCACCGGATCAACGTGGTGATGCCACTGCTGTACGGCGGGCGGCAGCACCGGAGAAGCTACCGGGAATCCCTGGACTGCGCCTTTGCACTTCAGGAATTGCAGCAGATGGGCGTGGACAACGTGGTGACGTTTGACGCTCACGATCCCCGGGTACAGAACGCCGTACCGCTGATGAGCTTTGACAACTTGATGCCTTCCTATCAGGTGCTCAAGTCCATGTTCCGCAATTTCCCGGACATTTCCACAGACCGGGACAGCTTCATGGTAGTCAGCCCCGACGAGGGCGCACTGAACCGGAACATGTATTACGCCTCTGTGCTGGGGGTGGAATTGGGCATGTTCTACAAGCGTCGGGATTATTCCAGAATCGTTGACGGCCGCAACCCCATTGTGGCCCACGAGTATTTGGGATCCGACGTGGCGGGGAAGGACGTGTTCGTGTCCGACGACATTATTTCCTCTGGAGACTCCATGCTGGATATCGCCTACAATCTGAAGGCCCGGAAGGCCAAGCGGATTTTCACCTATGCCACCTACGCCATTTTCACCAACGGCCTGGAGTCCTTTGACAAGGCTTATCAGGAAGGTGTCATTGACGGCGTGTTCGGTTCCAACCTGACCTACCGCACGGAAGAGCTGAAGAACCGTCCCTGGTTCTACGAGGTGGATGTTTCCAAGTATATTGCCTACTTTATTTCCGCCATGAACCATGACATGTCTGTCAGCGCCATGATCGATCCGCACGAGAAGATCAAGGCCCTTTTGGAGCGCCGTCGCCAGGAGCTCAGCACCCAGAAAGGCGCCCAGCTCACCTTCTAACCAGCGTGCCAACCTTTCTTTCGTGAAAGGTTGGACCAAAGAACTTTGATTCGCGCCTTGGGCGGCGGGCCTATGCCCGCGCTGTGCAGGACGGCAGCTCGCGTCCGCGCCCCCACCTTTCTTTCGTGAAAGGTGGGCCAAAGAACTTTGATTCGCGCCTTGGGCGGCGGGCCTACGCCCGCGCTGTGCAGGACGGCAGCTCGCGTCCGCGCTATTGAAAAAGTGGATAGTGAAAAATGTGGACTTGCGAAAAATGCAAGTCCATATTTTTTTAGAGAAAGCGCGAGGACGCGAATCCAGTACAGTGAATCCCCGCGGACAGCGCGCGGAAGAATCCCAGCGCTGGGAGTAAGCGCAGCGCACGGATCCGCGACCTGGCTCCAGCGTCACGCTGGGGGGTTTACAAATGGGGGGAAAGGGCATATAATAGGAGCAAATGCGAAGAAGGAAAGAAGTACTCATCTTGCCCGGCGACAGAGAGAAGGGGCCATCGGCTGGAAACCCCTTTCACCGGAAGGTGGGGAAATGCGTTCCGGAGCAGGCGGGGGGGAAATCCTCGCCCGGCGGGAGTCGTTAAAAGCCAAAAGAGCCTAAAGCGAAGTGGGACCGCGAGAGATCATCGCCTTCGTAAACGCGTATGCGTTTGCGAAGGCTTTTTTATTCGGTTCCCCTGGGGCGGGCCGGGAATCACCATCTGGCGTCTCCCCAGGGGGACGGGGCAATTCCGCCAGCTTCCCCAGGGATTGGCGGAAGCCGTGACAACTGTGAGAAAGGGGATACTGCCATGTTTCGTACCTTAAAGGAAGATTTAAACGCGGTAATGGAGCGGGACCCGGCAGCCCGTTCCCGGTGGGAAGTGTTTTTTCTCTATTCCGGGTTTAAGGCTGTGCGTTCCCACAGGAAAGCCAATTGGTGTTACCGTCACAATTTAAAATTCCTGGCCCGGTGGATCTCCCAAAGATCCCGGCGGAAAACGGGAATTGAAATCCACCCGGCGGCCCAGATTGGGAAAGGATTGTTCATCGACCACGGCATGGGCGTGGTCATCGGGGAAACCACCCAAATCGGAGATAACTGCACCTTGTACCAGGGAGTCACCCTGGGGGGTACCGGCAAGGACCACGGCAAGCGTCACCCCACCTTGGGGAATAACGTGCTGGTGGGGGCGGGAGCCAAAGTGCTGGGGCCTTTCACCGTAGGGGATAACGCCCGGGTGGCCGCCGGAGCTGTGGTGCTGGACGCCGTGCCGGAAGACGCTACCGCAGTGGGCGTGCCTGCCCGGGTGGTGAAGATCGGGAACCGGCGTGTGGAGCATCCCAGCCAGCAGCTGGACCAAATCCACGTGGCGGATCCGGTGTCCATGGAACTGTGCAGAATGCGGGGCGAATTGGAACGGCTCCAGCGGCGGGTGGACAGCCTGCAAAAGCTGGAAAAACCGGAAGACGCCACCCCTCAAGAATGAGATGCAACGGATGAAACCCGGCCAGAAGCCGGTGGAATAGAGCAGAACCGGGGAATCCCGGAAGAAAGGAAGAGAGCTATGGAGCTGTATAATACCCTGACACAAAAGAAGGAGCCTTTTGAACCCCATACCCCGGGACAGGTAAAAATGTATACCTGTGGCCCCACCGTGTACCATTATGCCCACATCGGCAACCTGCGCACCTACATCATGGAAGATGTGCTGGAGAAGTTTCTCCGGTATGAGGGGTACCAGGTGGACCGGGTGATGAACATCACCGACGTGGGGCATCTGTCCAGCGACGCGGATACCGGCGAGGATAAGATGCTGGCCGGGGCCCGCCGTGAGCACAAAACCGTGCTGCAAATCGCCCAGTTCTACACCGACGCCTTTTTCCAGGACTGCGAAAAGCTCCATATCCGCAAGCCCGATACCGTGGTGCCCGCCACCAGCCGGGTGAAGGATTTTATCCACATGGTGGAAGTGCTGCTTCAAAAGGGCTACGCCTATGAGGCGGGAGGCAACGTGTATTTTGACACGTCCAAGCTGGATAAGTATTACGTGTTCGGCAACCAGTCCGGCGAGGATTTGGCCGTGGGTGTCCGGGACAGCGTGGAGGAGGACAGCAATAAGCGGAATAAGACCGACTTTGTGCTGTGGTTCACCAAATCCAAGTTTGACGACCAGGAATTGAAGTGGGAAAGCCCTTGGGGCTTGGGCTACCCCGGCTGGCACATCGAGTGCTCCGCTATCAGCGTCCATTTCCTGGGGGAATATCTGGATATCCATTGCGGCGGCATTGACAACGCCTTCCCCCACCACACCAACGAAATCGCCCAGAGCGAAGCTTTCCTGGGCCACCCCTGGTGCAAGTATTGGTTCCATGTGCTCCACCTGAACGACGCCCGGGGCAAAATGAGCAAGTCCAAGGGCGGGTTCCTCACTGTGTCCCTGCTGGAAGAAAAAGGGTATGACCCCCTGGTGTACCGGCTGTTCTGCTTGCAGTCCCATTACCGGAAGCCCTTGACCTTCTCCTTTGAAACCCTGGATAACGCCGCCCAGGCCTATCAGAAGCTCACCGCCCGGATCGCCGCCCTGGGGACAGAGGGCGAACCGGATCTGGAAGCCGCAAAGCCCTTCCAGGAAAAGTTCCGGGAAGCCTTGGGCAATGACTTGAATACCTCTTTGGGCCTGACCGTCCTGTACGACGTGTTGAAAGCGGATCTGACCGACGCCACCAAACGGTACCTGGTGGGGGACTTTGACCAGGTGCTGTCCCTGGGCCTGCTGGAAGCGGCGGCAAAGGGCGCCAAACCCGCCGGGGAAGAGCTTTCCCCGGAAGAGGCGGCGGAGATCGAGGAGCTGATCCAGAAGCGCGCCGAAGCCAGAAAAGCCAAGGATTGGGCCACCGCCGACGCCATTCGTGACCAGCTTGCCGCCCGGCATGTGGTGATGAAGGACACCCCCAACGGCGTGGAGTGGCACCTGGAGAAATAACAGTTCCGGAAGCGGTGCAAAACCAAAAATCCCCCAGCGGAAGCCACGCGCAAAAGGCGAGGCGGAAGGCTGGGGGATTTTTCCGTTGGCCGGGTGATGGGGAAACTCCTTGACGGAAAGCGCTGTTGTGGTGTATAACTTTACTAGAGCGAAGACCTGGGGAATTGCCCCGGGTCTTGCGGTATTTGGAAAATAAAGGAGGATCACACCATGGAAATCTGTGGGAAGCGGGAGATGGAGCTGCTGGAGAAAATCGGGTTCAGCCGGATCGCCGGATCGCCTGAAGAGGAGAAAGCGGCCCAGATCCTGAAAGCCGAGTGCGACGCCATCGGCGTACCGGCGATTATCGAGCCTTTTGAAATCGAACAGGGCATCGTGGAAGAAGCCAAGTTGGAAATTCTGGAGCCCTTTTATCAGGAATATCCCGTAACAGGGTATCAGTGCGCCGAGAATACCCCTGAGGGGGGACTGGAGGCGGAATTCCTCTATGTGGAAAACGGCAGCGATGTGGATTTGGCCGAGGCCCGGGGGAAGATCGTGCTGGTCAACGGCTTTATGCGGGTGCCCCTGTTCAAGAAGCTGATGAAGGCCGGCGTGGCGGGCATCGTCACCATGGAAGGGCAGCTCCGGGACCGTCGGGAAGAAACCGACCTTTCCACCCGGAAGCTTCGCCGGACCCTCCGGGCCTTCGGCAATGTGCCCATGGTCCATACCCGGGTGCTGGACGCCATCGACATGGTGCGCAAGGGCGCCTGCAAGGCCCGGATGGTTTTGAAGGGCCGCACTGAGGAATGGACTTCCCACAACGTGGTGGCCACGGTGCTGGGCACCGAGAAGCCGGAAGAGATCATCTCTTTTGGCGCCCACTACGACTCGGTGGCCTACTCCAAAGGCGTGTACGACAACGGCGCAGGCAGCGTGATCAATATGGAAGTGCTCCGGTACTTCAAGGAGAATCCCCCCAAGCGGACTTTGAAATTCATGTGGTACGGGTCTGAGGAAATCGGCCTGGAAGGCAGCTGGGCTTATGTGAAAGGCCATAAGGACGAGCTGAAAGATCACCTGCTGATGATCAATGTGGACGTGGGCGGCCCTGTGCTGGGCGTGGAACGGATCACCGCTACAGCGGAAGAGAAACTGGCCACCTTCCTAGAGTACTTCACCAAGATCCACGGTTTTGGGGCCGAGGTGAAACAGGGCATCTATTCCAGCGACAGCATCCCCTTTGCCGACAGCGGCATACCGGGAGTGAACTTCAGCCGGGACGGAGCGGCAGGCGCGGCCTATATCCACAACCGTTTCGATACCCTGGACTTCCTCTCCGCGGAAGCGCTGCAAAAGACCACAGGGATCGTGTTGGAGTTCGGCAAGACCATGGCCAACGCCAAGGTGCTGCCGGTAGAGCGGAAGATTCCCAAGAATGTGGAAGAAGATGTGGAAAAGTACCTGTATAAAAAGGAACTCTCCGAGGTCGGGGAAGAAAAGTAACCTGGAAAAGGGCTGTGACGGATCCCGTCACAGCCCTTTCTGTTGGTTTCATTCCCCTTCCGCCCAGGGGTTATCCATTTTCACCAGGCCTTCCGGCTCCAGCCGGTACAGGGTGGAGCATACCTGGCCCAAGTATTTCCGGTCGTGGGAAACGCTGATGATGCACCCGGGGAAATCTTCCAGGATCCCCCGAATTACCGGCCCGGACAAGGGACTGAAGTTCCGGGTGGGCTCGTCCAGCACCAGCACATTGCTGCCGTCCAGAATCATTTTCAGGAAAAACAGCTTGGCCTTCTGCCCGCCCGACAGTTCCCGTATGGTGTGTTCCTGCTCTTCCGGGGTGTATTTCATGCTGCCCAAATACGTCTTTACACGGGTCAGCTCCTCCTTTTCCCCGGTTTTCGCCAGGAATTCCACCGGGGTCTGGTCCTGGTTCACCGTCTCCCCGTAGTCCTGGGGCATATAGGCTGCCCGCAGATCGGAGCGGCTCAGCAGCTCCTGGGCCAGCTTCCGGAGAAAGGTGGTTTTTCCCGCCCCGTTATGGCCGATGATCCCCACATGCTCCGGTCCCCGCACGTACAGCCGCAGGTTTTCCGCCAGGGGTTGTGTTCCCGGTGCGCCGGAATCCCCGCCGGAAAAACCCGCCCCTTCCGGGCCGCTGGGCGTTTCCCCGGCAAACAGCTGGGGAAGGGTGAAATCCACCACGGTTTTGCCGCTGGGCAGGGAAGTATTCTCCCCAAACCCCACCAGAATAGCTTCCTCGCTGTCGGGGAATTCGGTCATGTCTTCCCGCTCCCGGTCGAACCGGCGCTCCATGGATTTTGCCGCCTTCATTTTCTTTTTCAAAAGCTGTCCCACGTGGTCCCGTTCCGCATGGGAGATGGAATCCAGCCGGTGCTCCACTTTCTGTTGGATTTTCCGGAGCTTTTCCTGCTGTTTTCGGTCTTCTTCCCGCTCTTTTCGGGCAAGCTGTTCCTGGTGGGCGAATTTTTGCAGCCGCTCTTCCACGTACTGGCGGTAGCCCATACGGGCCACAGTCCACCGGGGCAGTGTCTTCCGCCGGAGCTGTTCCATATGCACGATGACGTTTGCTGTCCGTTCCAGCAACATCTCGTCGTGAGAAATATACAGCACTGGGGCCTGGCAGTTTTGGATAAACTCTTCCAGCCACCGGAGAGTTTCAATGTCCAGGTCGTTGGAAGGTTCGTCCAGCAGGTAGCAGTCCGGCTGGCGCAGGGTGAGCAAGGCCATGCGCAGCTTTACCTTTTCCCCGCCAGAAAATGTCCCCATCTTCCGGTCGGAGTAAAACCACTCCATGGGAAACCGCAGTTTCCGGGAAGCCCCAGCCAGCTCCCCGGAAGAAGCGTCCAGGAAGGCAGGCTCCTGGCAGCAGAATTCATAGGCGGTAAGCTCTGCCTGTTCCGGGGGAAGCTCCTGGGACAGGTATCCCAGAATCATGCCGTCTTTCTGAATGGTTCCGGTGTATTCCACATAGCCTTCCACCAGAGCCGGGTCATAGAGGAGCTTGAGTAGGGTGGATTTCCCGTTGCCTTCTTCCCCAATGATGGCGGCTTTGTCCCCGGGGTTCAAGGCGAAGGTGAACTCCCGAAGCAGCTGGCGCAGATCTTTTTTCATGGTCACGTTTAAATTCCTGATTTGTAGCATGCCACATCTCCTTGGATACGAAAAGGGCCTGTTCCGCAGCCGGAACAGGCCCTGACATCTCAGAGAAAGGCAAGCCAAAGACGCGAAAGCGCCCAGCTTCCCCAAAGAAAAAAAGATGCCCTAAGCCACAAAAACCGGCAGCACGGAACCGCCCCCGGGTCACGCCCGAAAGCCTAATTTCCGTCTTTCCCGTTCTGAGGCTTATACTAACATCTTTCCACTCCATTCATTTTAGGTTGTTAGGCACAGGATAGCACGAAGGGGGACGTTTGTCAACGGGTTTTCCGGGAGAAAGAAAAAAGAGGCGTTGACAAACCCGGAGCAATCCCCTATGATACGAACCAAAGGAGAGGATTTCATGGACAAAACACCTACGCTCACCTTGATGGTGGGCCTGCCGGGAGCGGGCAAGACCACGTTGGCCAAGCAGTTGGAAGAAGAGACGGGGGCAGTGCGGTTTACCCCGGACGAATGGCATCTGTTTTTGTTTGGGGACGATTTTCACGATCCCCAGCAGCACCAGCTTCACGACAGCCGTCACGACCGGGTGGAGGCTCTCATGTGGTCCCTGGGGAAAAAGCTGTTAGAAAAAGGGGTCAGCGTGATCCTGGATTACGGCTTTTGGGCCAAAGAGCAGCGGGAAGAGAAATACCGGGAAGCCGTGGCTTTGTGGGCAAAGTTCCAGATCCGCTACGTCCACGCTCCCTTGGAAGAGCTTTGCCGGCGGTTGGAGCTTCGGTGTCGGGAAGGCCGGAACGATGTGTTCCAAACCATCACCCGGGAAGACCTGGAGGAATGGGCCGGCCTGTTCCAGCCTCCGGACGAACGGGAATTGGCGGGGAAGTATTGAAAATTAAAACATTTGTTCGGAAATTTTGGGAAATCCATTGCTTTTCCCGGCGGATTCTTTTATAATAAAGGACAGAAACAACGCTTCACAGGAGGTTATGGATATGGCGGAAAGCAAGCGGGCGGCGGCAGCCAAGGCCAGCAACGGGGCGGAGGAAAAGGCCAAAGCTTTGGAAACGGCCCTGGCCCAGATCAAAAAGCAGTTTGGGGAAGGGGCCGTCATGCGGCTGGGGCAGGATTCCGCCCTGAACGTGGAGGCTATTCCCACCGGGTCCTTGTCTCTGGACCTGGCATTGGGGATCGGCGGCATGCCCCGGGGGCGGATCATCGAGATCTACGGGCCGGAATCCTCTGGTAAGACCACCTTGGCCCTGCACTGCATCGCCGAGGGGCAGAAGCAGGGGGGCAACGCCGCCTTCATCGACGTGGAACACGCCCTGGACCCGGTGTATGCCGGGAACCTGGGAGTGGACGTGGACAGCCTGCTGGTGAGCCAGCCGGATACCGGCGAGCAGGCCTTGGAAATCACCGAGGCCCTGGTGCGCTCCAACGCCATCGATGTGATCGTGGTGGACTCTGTGGCGGCCCTGGTGCCCCGGGCGGAAATCGAGGGCGAGATGGGAGATTCCCACGTGGGCTTGCAGGCACGTTTGATGAGCCAGGCCCTGCGGAAATTGGCAGGCGCCATCTCCAAATCCAACTGCGTGGCCATCTTTATCAACCAGCTCCGTGAAAAGGTGGGCGTCATGTACGGCAACCCGGAAGTCACCCCCGGCGGCCGGGCTTTGAAGTTCTATTCCTCTGTGCGCATTGAGGTGCGCAAAGCTGAGGTCATCAAAAGCGGCACAGACATCATCGGCGCCCGGACCCGGGCCAAAGTGGTGAAAAATAAGATCGCCCCGCCCTTCCGTACGGCGGAATTCGACATCATGTACGGCACAGGCATTTCCCGTATGGGCGAGCTGTTGGACATTGCGGTGAAACTGGAGATCGTCCAAAAGAGCGGCGCCTGGTTCTCTTACAACGGGGAGCGGATCGGCCAAGGCCGGGACAATTCCAAGGAATTCCTTACCAACCACCCGGAAATGGCCGACGAAATCGAGCAGCAGGTCCGGGAGAACGTGGACAAGCTGTACGATAAGATCCCCAACCGGCCCGCCCCCAGGGAAGTGGCTAAACCGGTAGAGGTTTCCGCGGCGGGGGAAGAAGCCCCTGGTGCGGCCCCGGGAGCATCGGCAGCCCCGGCGGCTCCGGCCAATAAGACGGCGGCCAAAAAGAGCATTGACATCACGGTGGACGACGACTAATGGAGCTGACAGCGGCGGAACCCCGGCGGAAAGGCCTGACCCAGCTGTACCTGGACGGGGAGCCGGGGCCGAAAATCGACACGGAAGTGTTTGCGCTGTCCCGTCTGCGCCTGGGGGACCAGGTGACCCCGGAAGAACTGGAAGAGCTGGTGGAGCGGTCGGACGCCCGGCGGGCCAGGGAAAAAGCCCTGACCCTGCTGGAGCACCGGAGCCACAGCAAGCGGGAGCTGACGGAGAAAATTGCCCGGACAGCGGCTTCCCGGGAAGCGGCCCAAGCGGCGGCGGACCATCTGGAAGAGATCGGGCTGATCGACGACCAGGCCTATGGGGAAAGCTACGCCCGGGAGCTGTTCACCCGGAAGCGGTATGGGGCCCGGCGGGTGAAGCAGGAGCTTCTCCGGAAGGGCATCGACCGGGAGATCATCAGCCAAATTCTTGCCCAGTACCAGGAGGAAGAGGAAAGCCAGGGGCTGGCGGAAGAGAATATGGCCCAGGTGCTTTCCAAGCGGTACCCTTTGTGGCGGGAAGACGAGAAGATCCGCCGCCGGGCGGTAGCGGCTTTGCAGCGGCTGGGGTATTC
>DXXH01000039.1:0-2650 GCA_019416395.1 Clostridiales bacterium | reverse complement strand
ATTCTTACCAGCAGATCCAAAGCGTGATGGGACAACTGGACGAGATGGAATAAGAGCAAGCCGGACGGTGTGCCGGCTTGTTTTTTTGTGCGGTAAGGAAAAAATGCTGGTAGTCACGACTAACCTACCCGGTTAACCTTGACAACCTGGGAGAGACTCAGTATAATCAAGCAAGAATAAAACTATACCGATTCGGTATAGTTTCGAAAACGGATAGAATCATAGGGAAGAGGCGGTCCATTGTGAGCCAGACCATCTTGGTGCTTGAGGATATTTACAAACGCTTTGGGGAGACGCCGGTGCTGCGGGGGATCAACCTGGAAGTGGCCCAAGGGGAGTTTATCACTCTGCTGGGGTCATCGGGTTGCGGAAAAACCACTACCCTGCGGATCATCGCCGGGCTGGAGACCCCGGACCAGGGCCGGGTGCTGCTGGAAGGGCAGGACATGACCAATGTGGAGCCCAACAAGCGGGACGTGAACACGGTGTTCCAGAATTACGCCCTGTTCCCCCACATGAATGTGGAACAGAACATCGGCTACGCCTTGAAAATCCGGAAGCGGCCCAAAAGCCAGATCAAAGAAGAAGTGAAAAGCATGCTGGAGCTGGTACAGCTTTCCGGCTTTGAACGGCGCATGCCCGGAGAGCTTTCCGGCGGGCAGAAGCAGCGTGTGGCCATTGCCCGGTCGCTGGTCAACCGGCCCAAGCTGCTGCTGCTGGACGAGCCTTTGGGGGCCCTGGATCTGCAGCTGCGCCGGCAGATGCAGCAGGAATTGAAGCGGCTGCAAAAGAAACTGGGCATCACCTTTATCTACATCACCCACGATCAGGAAGAAGCTCTGAATATGTCCGACCGGATCGCCGTGATGAGGGAGGGTCAGCTGGAGCAGATCGGCACCCCTTCCCAGGTGTACGATTCCCCCAAGACTTCCTACGTGGCCCGGTTTGTGGGTACGGCCAACATCGTCCAGGGGACGGTGGGAACCGTGACCGGGGACCAGGTGGAGTTTGTGGGCCAGAACGGGAAAGCTTCCTTTGGCAGCCGGGGGCATCACTTTGTTTCCGGTTCTCCCGTGACCCTGGCGGTGCGGGGAGAGCAGGCCCAGGCGGTTCTGGGCGAGGACGGCCCTGGCTTGGCCGGCGTGGTGAAGGAAAAGAGCTTTGCCGGGGGCATGCTGCGCATCGCGGTGGAGCTTGCCGGCGGCGGGGAGTTTATTTGCAGCCGCCACGGCATTGACTCGGAGCTGACCCCCGGGGACAAGGTGCGGGTGAGCTGGGATCCGGAACATGCCTGCCCGGTGGACTTGGAAGAGGAGGGATAACCGGTGGAGAAGCAGAAGACCTCTTTGCAAAAGAAGCGGGCCAGAGGGGAATTTCTGACAGCGGTTCCCCTGATCCTGTTCACTGCCCTGTTTATCGTGGGGCCTTTGGTGTACATGGTGGTGCTGAGCTTTATGACCCGGGCGGAGACTTGGGGCACACTGCCGGAATTTACCCTGAAGAATTACGGGGATATCACCCAGCCCGTGTATTTGGAAACCTTTTGGGAATCTTTGCGGCTGGCGGTGGTCACCACCGTGTTGGTGATCGCCATCGGATACCCCTTTGGATATTTTATGGCCAAGCTGGGGCCAAAGTGGAAAAAGCGGACTATGCTGCTGTTGATGATCCCCTTCTGGACAAGCTCCTTGATCCGGCTGTACGGGTGGATCATCATTTTCCGTGCCGGAGGCGTGTTTGACAAGATCCTGATGACGCTGCACATTACCAGCGAACCATTAAAACTGCTGTATACCTATCCGGCGGTGGTGGTGGGCATGGTGTACGCCCTGCTGCCCTTTATGATCTTCGCAGTGTATTCCAGCGCGGAGAAAATGGATTTCAGCCTGGTGGAAGCTGCCCGGGACTTGGGAGCGTCCCCCATGAAAGCCTTCCTCACCGTGACCTTGAAGCTGACGTTGCCGGGACTGCTTTCCGGCGTGGTGCTCACCTTCGTGCCCAGTATGGGCTTGTTCTTCATCGCCGATATCCTGGGCGGCAATAAAGTGGTGCTGGTGGGCAACGTGATCCAGGAGCAGCTGATGAAAGCCCATAACTGGCCTTTCGCCGCGGCTTTGTCTGTGGTGCTGTTGGTGCTGACCACAGTGATTATCTGGCTGTACCGGAAGCTCTCCGGGGTAAAAGACCTGGAAGGCATTGTATAAAAAAGCACCGCGAAGCGGCATAAAAGTTTTTGGTGCGACTTTTTTCAAAAAGTCGCGGCCTTGAAACCGGCGCAGCCGAAAAGGAAATCAGCGAACAGGGCGCATGCGCCGAAGGCGGTAGCCCTGGGAGCGGACCTCATTCAAAAAGTCGCGGCCTTGAAACCGGCGCAGCCGAAAAGGAAATCAGCGAACAGGGCGCATGCGCCGAAGGCGGTAGCCCTGGGAGCGGACCTCATTCAAAAAGTCGCGGCCTTAAAACCGGCGCAGCCGGAAGGAAAATCAGCGAACAGGGCGCACGCGCCGAAGGCGGTAGCCCTGGGAGCGGACCTCATTCAAAAAGTCGCGGCCTTGAAACCGGCGCAGCCGAAAAGGAAATCAGCGAACAGGGCGCATGCGCCGAAGGCGGTAGCCCTGGGAGCGGACCTCATTCAAAAAGTCGCGGCCTT
>DXXH01000038.1:1126-22050 GCA_019416395.1 Clostridiales bacterium | reverse complement strand
AACAAAAAAAGGCGGCTGTGAAATTCACAGCCGCCTTTTTGGGGACTTTTCTTATTCTTTTGTCTCTGCCTGATAGAGGAAGGCGCTTTGCAGCGTTTCCTCGGGAAGAACGATCTCTTCCAAAGCCTTCAAAGTGGTTTGGTTCACATAGGTCTGATAGTCGGAGAAGGTGTACACCGGAACTTCTTCCAGGCTCTGGCCTTCCATGAGCTTCACCGCCATATCCGCTGCCTGAACACCCATTTCCCGGCCGGTCACACCCATCGAGGCCAAAGCGCCCGCCTGGACCATGGAATCCGCGCCGGTATACCAAGGCACTCCGGCGGCCTTTGCCGCTTCCGCCACTTCCGCGGCCTTGGGAGCCACCGTATTGTCCGCCGGGGTGTACATGGCGTCCACCTTGCTGCAAAGATCCGTAGCGGCCTGCTGCACCGATTCCTCATCGGAAACGGTGGATTCCACCACTTCCCAGCCCTGCTCCGAGCAATACTCCTTTACCTTCTGGATTTCCGCTTCGGAATCGGGCTGGCCCGGGTCATACAGCAGCCCCAGGGTATGCAGGGAACTGTCCGCCTGGGCGGCCAATCCCAACAGCTGGCTGACCGGCGTAGGGGAGACCACACCAGTGATCTTGCTGGAAGGTGCTTCCCCCTGGTCCAGGCCCAGGACGCCTTCATCGCTCACTCCGGTAAACACCACCACCACGTCAGTGCCTGCCACTGCGGAAATGGCCGCCTGGGCTGCCGGTGTGGCGATGGCCACGATCATGTCCACCTCATCTTCCACAAACCCATCGCAGATTTCCACCGCTTTGGCGGAATCCCCGCCGGCGTTTTGGTAATCGATCTCCACTTGGGTCTCATCGCAGCCCCATTCCTCCAGACGGCCCATAAAGGCTTCCCGCAGGGCGTCCAGGGCGGTATGCTCCTTATACTGCACCAGGCCGATTTTATAGCTTTCCTCTTCCACCTTGGACACTTCCGGGGAAGCGCTGGGGGCAATGGAAGAATTTTCCCCATTGGCGCAGCCTGCCAGGGCGCTGGCGCAAACAGCCAGACTCAACAGGGCGCTAAACAGCCTTTTCATAGGCGTACCCTTTTTCATGGTTTTGTTCTCCTTCTTTCCAAAAAAGCAAAATCCCTGCGGCCCAAGCTAAGGGGTCGCAGGGACATTTCCTCGCGGCACTGTCCCAACCGTCAGGGAAGGGCTCTCATTCCAGCCCCGTCCCGTCTTCTGGTTGTTTCATTAAAGCATACGCCGCACCCTTTGTCAAGTAGGGGTTACTCGATTGCCTGGTTTTGGTAAACCTTTTCCAGCTTTTCTGTCAGGGTCTCCACGTCGCTCCGGCGCACCAGGCCGCTATAGCTCCCGTTCAACAGGGCTGCACAGCGCTGTTCCTGGCCGTTCACGGCGCAATAGGTGATCACGTCCGGATCGCTGCCGTCAAAGTACTCGTAGCGGATCTCCAAGGACACTGTATTGCTGTCATACTCTGCCTGGTCGGTGGAAAGCACCGCCAGGGACAAGGCAGCCTGATACAGGTCTTGGTAATTCTCATAGTCTACCGTATCCCCGTCCACGGTGGTCACGGTCAAATCGTAAGAGGTGGATTCCTCGGTGGATTTCTCCTCGTTCACCGTTCTGGTCACGTTGAACTGGTATGCCGTCTCCCCGTTCACGGTCATGGTCATGGTGCTGACATCGTTGATGTTGGGCAGCCACACATAGCTCATGCGCAGGTCCATCAGCTCCGCTTCCGCCCAGGAAGCTACGGTATCCGCCGACACCACGTACACCACGTCCTTGTCGTCGGCCAGGAGATACCGGTCGCCGTCGGCGTTTGTATCGCTCACTGCCAGGGTATGGTCTTCCCCGTTCATGTCAAAGGTGATCTTGGCGTAGGGCTCTGCCAGGCCGTATTCTTCCAGGGTTTCCTGGGTCCGGCCTGTAGCCACCACGGAATCCGCCGTCAGGCTCTTCAGGGCGGTGACGATCTCGCTGAACTGGTTGGTGCCGGATTCCGCCACCACCGGTTCCGAAATCAGGTAGGTGCTGATCTTGCTTTCGTCATAGTCGATGACAATGGGCTGTTCCAGATGGGTCCCGGAAAGCTCCATATGGTACAGGATATCGGTCAAAGTGGTCTGAGAGCTGGAGCCCTCGCTGTCCACCGTTTCCTCCACCCGGTCAGGCACGCTGTAGATTTCTGTCTGGATAAAGTCCAGGGGCGTGCCCAGCAGGGCGCCGGAGAAAGAGGCGGAAATGTACACCACGCCGTCCTTCAAAAGGTACCGGCCCGAGGATTCCCCGGCCGTATTGCCCACCACAAATTCATCGGTGGAGCCGTCGGTGTAGTTCACGGACACTTCCGTGGCGTTTTCCCCGGTAAGACCGAACTGCTCCAGATCCTCTTGCTCGCCCAGGTTCTTCGACGCGACGATGGACACCACCGTGTCGGCGGCGCCGGTCACCTCAGCGGTATCCAGGTCAAAGCCCTGGTAGCCGTCGATGGTGAACTGCACCGAGGTGGACGTGGAAGAGCTTTCCTCGCTGCTTTCTTCCGAGGTAGCGGTTTCCTGCTCCAAGGGCAGCAGCAAAAATTCTGTCGTGGGGTTCTTCACCCGGATGGATGCCACTTCGCTGTCCGCCCGGTCAATGACGGTCTCGGTGACCACCGAGGAAGAAGAGGACGATTCCTCTTCCGTCTCCACCGGCTGGGTCAGCAGCAGCACAGCCGCGCCGCCGCCCAATACCACCAGTACCGCCAGCATGATCAAAAGATAACGCAGGTTTTTCTTCATGGGCTTACAGGTGCCTCCTCTTCAGGAAGATCACAAGCCCAGCCGCCAGAATCACCACGGGAATGATGGCGCTGAACAGCCAACCCAGAGCATCGATGGTGCTGCGGCTGGCGCTCACGTCGGTCACGTTGGTCTGGACACGCTCTGTGCTCACAGACACGTTGCTGCCATCGTTGCCGGTGAGGTACAACAGCAGATCCCGCACGTAATTGCTATCCCCAAAGGCGGAAGTGCCCATGAAGGTATCGGTGAACAGGTTGGAAGATCCGAAGACCACCAGGCTCCGGTACACGGAAGACCCGTCTATGGTCATCAGCTTGCTGGAAACAGTGGCCACGGTCTGGGCGCTGGTTTCCGGATCCTGGTTCTCTTGGGCGCTGTCCTGGGTGGCCACATAGGCGGAATCGGCCGTGGTCCACAGGTCATAGGTGGTGATGTCGTTGTTGGCCTTGAACAGCAGGTTCAAGGGAGAGCTGTAATAGGACACAAGATGGTCATAGGTGTTGTCGGTGAGGAACTCCTCAGAGGCGTCCACGATCACGCCGCTGGCGTCCGCCACAGCCATGCGGCTGGTATCGGTTTCCGCCACAACTCCTTCTCCCACCTGCACGCCCCATTCTTCCAGGAACGCCGCATAGTTGGGCAAGCTGCCCTGGGCGGGATAGCAGGTGGCCAGCAGGGTCACAGGATCGCTGTGGGAAGTGTCTTCCATATAGCTCCGCAGCTTATCCACCTCGTCCAAGGAATAGTCGGTGGTGGGGGTGGGAAGCATGAGCACCTGGGTGCCTTCCGGCACATCCTCGGTGAGCAGGTCGAATTCCTGCACCTCAAAGTTCTGGCCTTCCATTATATCCAGGAAGCTGCCCATGTTGTCGCTGGTCAGCATTTCCCCGTGGCCGGTGGCGATGGCGAACACAGGCACATCGTCCATATTCACCAATTCCAGAGCGGATGCCAAAGCGCTGTCCACCATGGAATAGCTCTTGGTCTGATAGGTGGTCTGATCCTGCTCCATGCTGAACAGGTCTGTCACGCTCAGCACCCGGTAACGGCGTTCTGTTTTCACCAGCACCTTGCCGGTGGCCAGGTTGTCGTCAGGATACTCGCTGATAAAGGTGGGGTTGGTATCCGGGTCCACAAATTCCACCTTGATTTTGGAATTGGCTTCCGCCAGCCGCTTGGCCAGATTGGCCACCTGGCTGTACTCCAGCCCATAGCTGGTATAGATCTGGTTTTTCTCGTAGGCGTCCTCACTGCCGATCAGGTAGATGGTGGTATCCTGCTCCACGCCCTTGGCCACTTCCAAAGCCTGGTCGGACAGGGTGTTCAGACCCTGGGCCGTCAGGTCGATATCCATGGACGGGAACCGCTGGGTCAAGGCCGACACCACCACGTTGAGCACCACCACAATGGCGATGAACACCACGGTCATCAGGGTGGCCATGCCACCCCGCTTGAATTTGGTGGAACGGAAGGGGTTTTTCCCCGGTTTTTTGGGAGTTTTCTGAGGCTGGGCGTTCTGGGGCTCAGCCTGCTTGATTTCTGTCTGTTTCGTTTCCATATTCGGTGTCCTCCTTAGCTCCAGCGGCGGCTTTCCACCTTACGGGCGGTGAGAAAGACAAATACAGCGGCCACACTCACAAAGAAGACTACGCTGGAAATGCTGAACATGCCCTGGGTAAAGGTGCTGTAACGGTCATTGAAGGAAATCCACTGGACGATAGTGCTGACAATCTGGTTGGAAAAATTGGAAGCCAGGCTGTCGATATACATCAAAAGCACCGAGATGATAAAGGTGCCGATAGCGGCGATGATCTGGCTCACCGTCAAGCTGGAGATAAACACGCCGATGGAAATCATGGCGGCGCCATAGAGCAGGGCCCCGATGTAGGTGCCGATGATCTCTCCCCAGGCAGGGTTGGAGAAAAAGCTCATGGCGATGGCCGGGAGAATGCCGCCCAGGGTGGTGGCGATGAAATACACGCACCAGCAGGCGAAAAATTTGCCCAGCACAATGGACGTCACCCCTACCGGCGCCGTCAACAGCGCCTGGTCGGTCTTGTTCTTCTGGTCATCGGTCATGCTCCGCATGGTGATGATGGGAATGATCATCATGCTGAAGCTGAACATGGTGGAAAATACCGCCGAAATATAGCTGGAAGAGCTATACAGCATAGCCTGGTAATAGTAGAAGCCGTACAGGGCCATCAGGGCCGCCACGCACACATAGCCCACAGGGGAACTGAAATAAGAGCGCAACTCGCGCTTGAAAACCGCTCTCACTGCTCCTCATCTCCTTCCTCTGTTTTCTCGTCCTTCTCCGGCTCCTCAGGTTTTTCCTCAGCGCCGCTAAAGTCCAAATCCTGGTTGGGGTCCAAAGGCTTTTCCCCGTCCCCGTCCTCTTCCTGGCTGGGAAGCAGGCTGGCGTCGGAACTGGTCAGCTGCAGGAACAGGTCTTCCAGAGTCAGGTCGGTGTTCCGCAGGGCCAGCATGGGCCAGCCCTTCCGGGCCATCAGGGCAAACACATCCCGGCGAATGTCGTTGTCCGGGGTGGATTCCACACTCAGCTCGTACACGCCCTTTTCCTTTTCGCCCATGGAATAGGCGTCCACCACGCCGGGGACTCCCTGCAGCGCGTGGACCATTTCCCGCTCCGGACCTTCCGCCCGGAGAATCAGCCGGTGGTCGGGGGACAGGTCGTGGGCCAGGGTATCGGTGGCGCCGTCGGCCACCACCCGGCCGTTATTGATGACGATGATCCGCTCGCACACGGCCTGCACTTCCGGCAGGATATGGGAGCTGAGGATCACCGTGTGGTTCCGGCCCAGATTCTTGATCAGGGCCCGGATCTCGATGATCTGCTTGGGGTCCAGACCCACGGTAGGTTCGTCCAGAATCAGGACCGGGGGGTTGCCGATCAGCGCCTGGGCAATGCCCACACGCTGTTTGTAGCCCTTGGACAGGTTGCCGATCAGCCGTTTGTACACGTTCTCGATCTTCACCAGGCGGCAGATCTCACCCAGATGCTGTTCTCTGGGAAGCTTGGCCTTTTTCAGGTCGTACATGAAGTTTAAGTATTCCTTTACCGTCATGTCCATGTAAAGGGGCGGCTGCTCGGGCAGGTAGCCGATCTGCTTTTTTACCTCGTTGGGTTCTTCCAGGGTATTTTTCCCGGAAACCGTCACCTCGCCGGAAGTGGCGGAAAGGTAGCCCGTGATGATGTTCATCGTGGTGGATTTGCCAGCGCCGTTAGGTCCCAGGAACCCAACGATGGTGCCCTCCTCGATTTTAAAGCTCACGCGATCCAGCGCCAGGTTCTGGCCGTAGCGCTTGGTGAGGTTCTTAACCTCTATCATGTCCGTGATTCCTCCTGTTTCCGTCTTTTCGCCGGAGGCCCCCCAAGGCGGGCCGGCCGGTGTTTATAGCCTTACCATAGTACCGCAAAATGGCCTTATTTGCAAGAGTTTTCCCCATTCGCGCCATGGTTTTCCTTATTTTAACCGGGATATGTGAACTTTGGGTGAAAGGCCCGTGACGCTTTGCCCAGTTTACCGCTGTTTTCCCCAGTTTTTTGGTTGACGGGCCAGGGGGAAATGGCTACAATAATGAGGATAGGATTTTTCAGAAAGGGAAAGGAAGTGACCCCATGGCAGACATCAGGCCTTTTCGGGCATTGCGTTACGATCTTGAGAAAGGGGGGGAGATCCAGGATTTGACCTGTCCCCCCTATGACATTATCAGCGAGGACCAGCGCCGGGAATACCTTGCCCGCAACGGGCACAACATCATCCGGCTGGAGCTTCCCAAAGAGGGGGAAAATCCCTATGAAGAAGCCGCCCGGGTATTGAACCAGTGGCGGGAAGAGGGAGTTCTCCGGTACGACCTGGAAGAGGGTTTTTACCTCTACGAGGAAGAATTCCTCTCCAAGGTGGACCATGGGGAATCGAAAAAAGTCCGGGGCCTGGTGTGCCGGGTCCGGCTGGAGGATTTCCAGAACGGGGTGGTATTGCCCCATGAGGAGACCTTGAGCAAAGCCAAGGAGGACCGGTTCCAGCTGCTGTCCGCCACCCGGTGCAATTTCAGCTCCATCTACTCCCTGTACCAGGACGAACACCACGTGACAGCCCAGCGGCTGAAGAATCTTTCCCAGTCCTGCCCGCCCCGGTATGAATTCTCCGACGGCCTGGTGACCCACCGGCTGTGGGTCATCAACGACCCAGTGGCCATAGAGGCCCTGCGGGAAGATTTCGCCGGCCGGAAGCTGTACATCGCCGACGGCCATCACCGGTACGAAACGGGCCTGCGCTACCGGGACACCATCCGGGAGCAGGGGGCTTACCTGCCGGGCAGCGAGTACATACTCATGACCCTGACGGACATGGCCGACCCGGGCCTGGTGGTCTTCCCCACCCACCGGCTGATCCGGGGCCTTCCTGCCTTTGACAGCGCCGGGCTTTTGGCGGCCTGTGGGGAGAATTTTGACCTGCTGCCTCAGAGCAGCCGGGAAGAGAGCCAGAAAACCCTGGATACCCTGTACGAAGAGGGGAAACACGCCTTCGCCCTGTACGACGGCAGCGCCTGGACCGTTCTGGTGCTGAAGGACCCGGCGGTGATGAGCGCCCTGCTGCCGGAAAAAAGCCAGGCTTACCAAATGCTGGACGTGTCCATTCTGCACAGCCTGGTGCTGGAACGGCTGCTGGGCATCGACAAGGAGAACATGGCCAACCAGAAGAACCTCACTTATACCCGTTCGGCGGAAGAGGCGGAAGAATCGGTGGACAAGGGGGAGAGCCAGTGCTGTTTCCTGTTGAATCCCACCCGGGTGGAAGAAATCGGCCAGGTGGCTTCCAACGGGGAGAAGATGCCCCAGAAATCCACCTATTTTTACCCCAAGCTGATTACCGGACTGGTGATCAACTCCCTGGAAGAGTAAGGGAGTTTTCGAGGGCGTGAACGGGCGGGACTTTCAACGGATACACAAACCAAATGGAAACTGGAGGAATCCTTATGAACGAGAAAACACTGAAGGACACCACTGTGTTTGACGGCCACCTGATCCGGGTACACGTGGACGACGTGGAGCTGGACAACGGCGCCCTGGCCAAGCGGGAGATCGTCGATCACCCGGGCGGGGTGAGCGTGGCCATACTCACCGGGGACAACGAGCTGATTTTCGTCAAGCAATTCCGGTGCCCCTACAAAGAGGTCCTGTTGGAGCTGCCCGCAGGCAAGCTGGAAGCGGGGGAAGACCCCTTTGAGGCCATGAAGCGGGAGCAGATGGAAGAGACAGGCACCACGGGGAAAAACTATGTGTCCCTGGGGAACCTGTACCCCACCCCCGGCTATTGCGGAGAGATTATCCGGCTATGGGCCTGCCGGGTGGACAAGGAGACCGGGGAGCTGAACCTGGACCCGGACGAGTTCCTGCAAAACCTGCGCATTCCCCTTGACAAAGCCGTGGAAATGGTGTTAAATAACGAAATCCCCGACAGCAAGACCCAAGTGGGGATTTTAAAGACCGCCGCCCTGGTGAAAAAGGGGCTGTTATAAAGGGACCCGGGAGAGATCCCGGCCTGTCCCAAGCCGGAACCAGCGTGGCGGAATGTCCTGATGGAGAAAGATTAACTATTAAAAGTCAACCCCAAAAATGAATGGTGGTGGTGAAAAGAGATAGTTCAAGAAAGGTATAGCAAAGCAGAGGTCCGTAGGGACCCCGGCGTAGGCTAACAAGATGGAATTAGGCCGCCAAGCTGGAATAAGGCTGTCTGGATCTTTCCAGGGCAAACAGCAGACGAACTAACTTTTTGGTGGCATGAGAAAGTGCGACATTGTAGTGTTTGCCTTCATCTCTTTTCTTAGCAAGGTAAGCAGCAAAGGTTGGGTCCCAGTGACAGACATACTTGGCTGCGTTGTAAAGAGCGTAGCGTAAGTATCGAGAGCCACGCTTCTCCATGTGGGGATAGCAATTTTTGAGCTGCCCGGACTGGTAAGTAGAAGGCGACATTCCGGCGTAGGCCAATAATTTGTCCGGTGACTCAAACCGAGAGAAGTCGCCGATTTCAGCAAGAATCATGGCAGCCATACGAAAGCCCATGCCAGGGATAGTTATAATGGGAGACTGTATCTTGTCCATCATTGTCTCAATTTCAGCCTCGATTTCAGCGATCTCAGCATCCAATTCACGGATAAGCCGGATGGTATGTTGCAATTCCAGGGATTTGGCAGGCATACAGGACCCAACAGAATTCTGAGCAGCGCTCCGGATAGTAACAGCCATATCCCGACCGTAGCGACCTTTGGAGGCGTTCCCCAAAAGGGTTTTGAGCCTTGTCAGGTGTGCCTTGGCAATCTGTTTGGAACCTGGAAACTCTTCCAGCAGAGCGTAGACAGTCGCCAAATGGAGAGAGGACACCAGCTTCTCCAGTTCAGGGAAGAGAATGCAAACCAGTCTGGAAATTGAGCTTTTCAGCTTTGCTCGTTCTTTCACCTTGTCAAAACGGTATCTGGTGAGTGACTTTAGTTCCTCGTTGTGATATGCTGTATTCGTGTAGGGTTTGAGGCCCACATCGGATAACAGCATAGCAGCAATGGTTCGAGCATCTACACGGTCGGTCTTGGTCTTTCGCAGGCTGAGACTTTTCCGGTAGAGATTCGTGCGTAAGGGATTCAAGACATAGGTGGCCAGACCGTTGTCCAGAAGAAACCCAAGAATGTTGTAGCTGTAATGCCCGGTTGCCTCAAGCCCTACTTTTATTTTGTCCTGCGGTGTAGTACAAGCTCGAATTTTTTCCAGTAGAGCATCAAAACCGTCCATGTTGTTAGGGATAGTAAAAACATCCGCCAGAACTTCACCCTCTGAGCTTACAATGAAGCAATCATGCTTGTTTTTTGAGACATCAATGCCAACAGAAACTACCATAACAAATACCTCCAGAGAAAATATGTGATGCTGCATCCACAGTACACCTTACTTTTGTAGCCTTGTTCCACATAAACCGTCTGGCGGTATTTAACTGATTAACAAAATTGTAAGGGGCTGTGGTTGGAACCTTTCGTGAACCATCTTGTGGTAGGAGCCGCCAACCAATCCACAGCATCCCTTACAGTGTAGCACAGCCCTTGGAGAGGGGCTCTAATAACTACTACTCTATAATACAAGGAGCCGATCATGAAAGGATTCCAACGATTTTTAGCTCTGGCCCTTTGCGCCGGACTGTTATTGAGCGCCGGGGCGTGTTCCCAGGTGGAGAAGGAAAGCTCTTCCCAAGATTCCACACCTTCCGTAAGCGTTGTGGAAAGTGAACCCACCCCTACGCCTACGCCAACGCCCACACCTGCTCCCAGCGCGGAAGCTACTCCCACGCCCCAGGTCACGGTGGCGCCCTCGGGGGATTTTGAGGAAGAATTCGAAGCCAACCCCATTGACGCCAAGCTGGAAGATGATTTGGTATACGCCACTTCCAACGGCCTGATCCAAAAGGCGTACAACAAAGCCCTCAGCCGTTGGCAAACGGTGATCCAGACCGCCTACAGCGACGGGGAATCGGCCCTGGCAGGGGAAACCCTTACAGCGTTCCAGGAAGAGCAGAAGACCTGGGAAAAAAACCTGGACGGGGAGATCCAGAAGATCCAGGACGAAAACAGCGAAGACCCCCTGAACGCGGCCAAGCTGACTGTGGACTATTACCGGGACCGGGCCAAGACCTTGTGCCAAACCGTGTATGAAGCCACAGGGAAGATGCCCCAATTCCCCTCTACCGATGAGGAAGCGGTGGGCTGACCGCCAAACACACAACCCTCTTAATCGAACGTACAGAAATTGCCCAATAAAAAAGGCCTGCCTTACGGCAGGTCTTTTTTTGTCCGTTTTTCAGATATTCATGGCCTAGCGGCCCACTAAAGAGGAATTGCGAGTCCCGGCTTTAGATCTCCATGGCCTGACGGCCCACTAAAAGGGAGTTGCGGCTCTCGGCTTCAGATCTCCAGTGGCCTGACGGCTTTTTGGAAGGGAGTTCCAGCCAGTCCCCGGCCGGAGCAGCCCCTGTCCGAACGGGGTTGGAATCTTCCGCCGCCGGGCTTTCCAGGCGGCTACTTTGCCTGTCCGGGAAACACTCTCCTATGAAAGCATCTTTCCCTTATTCTTCCGGCTCCTCTTGGGTCTGCTCCTCTTCCGGCTCCATGATGGTATCCTCATCAGGCTCCTCGGGAACGTCCCCGCCTTCGTCGGCAGTGCCGTCGTCCTCAATGTCCACCTGGTCCACTTCGTCCTCTTCGTGAGGCACACGGGCCAGGGTGACCACCTTGCTGCCCTCGGCAAGCTTCATCACCCGCACGCCCTTACTGGGCCGGGCGCACACACGAATGGAGCTGGCGGCGATGCGGATGATCACACCGTCCTCGGAGATCAAAATCACGTCGTCGTCCATGTCCACCACCTTGATGGCGGCCACGTCCCCGAATTTATCCGTATGATAGTTCAGCAAGCCCTTGCCGCCGCGCTTCTGGATCCGGTAATTCTCCGGGCTGGACAGCCGTCCAAAGCCTGTCTCCGTCACGGTGAGCACCAGGCCCCCTTCCCGGAGAATGGACATGCCCACAATGCAGTCCCCTTCTTCCAGCTTCATCACCCGGACGCCCCGGGCGGTACGGCTCAGCTCCCGCACTTCCGTTTCATGGAAGCGGATAGCCATGCCCTTCTTGGTGGCCACGATCAAATCGTCGTTGCCGCTGGTGACCCGCACCCAGCTCAGTGCGTCGCCCTCGTCCAGGTCGATGGCGATCAGGCCGCCCTTCCGGGCCGTGTCATAGGCGGAAAGCTTGGTCCGCTTGATGATGCCGTTGCGGGTGACCATCACCAGGTATTTGTCCTCGTCGAAATCCGTCACCCGGATCATGGAACTGATGCCCTCGTCCGCCTGGAGAGGCAGCAGGTTCTTGATATTCATACCCCGGCTGGTACGGGAGCCTTCCGGCACCTCGTAGCATTTCAGCTTGTACACCCGGCCCAGGGTGGAGAAGAACATCACATAATCGTGGCTTCCGGTGACAAAGATCTCCGTGGCCACGTCCTCTTCCCGGCGGTTCATGCCGTTGACGCCACGGCCGCCACGCTTCTGCTGGTGGTAATCGTCGGTCTTCTGGCGCTTTACATACCCGAAATTGGTCATGGTCAGCACGCACTCTTCCTGGGGGATCAGGTCTTCGATATCCACTTCCCCGCTGACCGAGGCGATTTCCGTTCGGCGCTCGTCGGAGAACTTCTCCTTGACTGCCAGGGCCTCGTCCTTGACGATGGCCAGCCGGCGGCCTTCGCTGGTCAGGATCTCGTTCAGGTCGGCGATGCGGGCATGCAGCTCGTCCAATTCGTTTTCGATCTTCAAAATTTCCAGCCCTGCCAACTGGCCCAGCTGGAACCGGCAGATGGCGTCGGCTTGCAGGTCGTCAAAGCCAAAATGCTCCATCAACGCCAGCTTGGCTTCCGGTCTGCCACCTTTGCAGGCCCGGATGGTGGCGATGATCTCGTCCACGATATCGATGGCCTTTTTCAAGCCTTCCAGAATGTGGGCGCGGTCCTGGGCCTTCTTCAAGTCGAACCGGGTGCGGCGGGTGATGACTTCGATCTGGAATTTGATGTACTCTTCCAAGATCTGCCGCAGGTTCAGCAGCTTGGGCTCGCCCCCCACAATGGCCAGCATGATTACGCCGAAGGTGGTTTGCAGCTGGGTATAATTGAACAGGTGGTTCAAAACGATTTGGGGAGAGGCGTCCCGCTTCACGTCAATGACGATGTGCATGCCGTTCCGGTCGGAATGGTCGTCGATATTGGAGATGCCCTCGATCCGCTTTTCCTTCACCAGGTCAGCGATGCTCTCAATGAGCCTTGCCTTATTCACCTGGTAGGGCAGTTCGGTGACGATGATCTTGGAACGGCCGGTTTTCTCGTTTTCCTCGATCTCCGCCCGGGCGCGGACGGTGATCCGGCCCCGGCCTGTGGCGTAGGCGGCCCGGATGCCGCTGCGGCCCATGACGATGCCGCCGGTGGGGAAGTCCGGCCCTTTGATGTGCTCCATCAGCTCTTCCAGGGTGGCGTCGGGGTTGTCGATGAGGGCGCACATGCCGTCGATCACTTCCCCCATGTTGTGCGGGGGGATATTGGTAGCCATGCCTACGGCGATACCCGTGGAGCCGTTCACCAGAATATTGGGGAAATGGCTGGGAAGCACGGTGGGCTCTTTCAGACGGTCGTCATAGTTGGGGATAAAATCCACCGTCTCCTTGTCGATGTCCTGCAGCATCTGCACGGAAAGCTTATTCATGCGGGCTTCCGTGTAACGGTAGGCGGCAGGGGGGTCGCCGTCGATGGAGCCGAAGTTGCCGTGGCCGTCCACCAGCATATAGCGCATGGAGAAATCCTGAGCCAGGCGCACCATGGCGTCGTAAACGGAAACGTCGCCGTGGGGGTGATAGCGCCCCAGCACGGAACCTACCGTATCCGCGCACTTGCGGTAAGCCTTTTCCGGCCAAAGGGTATTTTCGTACATGGTGTAAAGGATCCGCCGGTGAACAGGCTTCAAGCCGTCCCGCACGTCGGGCAGAGCCCGCTGCACGATAACGGACATGGAGTAGTCCAGGAAAGATTTTTCCATCTCTTTCCGCAGGCTGACGTCAACGATCCGCCCGCCGGCTTCTTCCCTGATGATCTCGGAATTTTCATGGTCCATGGGTCATACTGCCTTTCTTGCCCCAGAGGCAAACGTGATAGCTGTTTGTGGCTGTGATTTTATTGGGAATCGTTCTGGCCGGGACGCAACAGGAAATTCAGCGCCTGGCCCCGGATTTCTTTGGGAATGGCCCGCAGGGGGATGATAAGTAACCCGCCTTCGGGCAGCAATGCGGTGAGCAATTGGCCGCCTTTGGCCTTCACCACTTTGATGGTCACGGAGCCGTCCAGCTCCAAACATTGGCTGCCGGCCTGGGTTTCCACGTAAAGCTTTTTGGGATACAGCCGGAGCTTGATGTCCCGCAGCCCGTGTTTGGCCTTGCTGCGCATATCCAGCCGTGGCACCAGGTTCAGCGCCAAAAGCACCAGCCCGGACACCACGGTCATGGCCAAATCGAAAGATTTCCATTCCATCAGGAAGGAAACCAGGAAGAACAGGAAAAACACGCCCAACAGCACCGATTCGATCAGGGCCCGCTTCCCGGTGAGCTTATACACCCCGGAAAGCCGCAGGCCGTCGTAGACTTCCTGTTCGGTCAAGGTATAGGAAATGGGTAAAGCTGCCATAGTAAAATCCTTTATGTGAGTATGAAGTGCCTTGGCCGGTTTTCCACCGGATTTTCAAATCCCGTGGAAAAGTTTCCCGTCCAAGGGAAAGCCCTTTGGGTTTTCCGTGCGGGGAATGTCCCGGCAGGGGGGTTCGCCGTGTTCCAGTGCCGGGAACGGCCCGCAAAGGGGGTTCCCGGGGATCACACGTCCCAGTTGGCTTCTTTGGCGTTTTTCATGATGAAGTCCCGGCGGGGCTCCACCTTGTCGCCCATGAGCACGGTGAACACCTCGTCGGCCTCGATGGCGTCGTCCACTTCCACCCGGCGCATGGTGCGGGTTTCCGGGTTCATGGTGGTTTCCCAAAGCTGCTCGGAGTCCATTTCGCCCAAGCCCTTATACCGCTGGATCTCATACCCGCTGCCCAGATCCGCAATGATCTGGTCGCGCTGCTGGTCGGAGAAAGCGTAATAGTGGCGCTTGCCCTTGGTGATCCGGAACAGGGGAGGCTGGGCCAGGTACACGTGGCCTTCCTCTACCAGGGGACGCATGAACCGGAAGAAGAAGGTCAGAAGCAGGGTGCGGATGTGGGAACCGTCCACATCGGCATCGGCCATGATGATGATCTTCCCATACCGGAGCTTCTGAATGTCAAAGTCTTCGCCCAAGCCGGTACCCAGGGCCATCACCACAGGCATCAGCTTCTCGTTGGAGTACACCTTGTCCAGGCGGGCTTTCTCCACGTTGAGCATTTTTCCCCACAGGGGCAGAATGGCCTGGAACTTCCGGTCCCGGCCGCCCTTGGCCGAGCCGCCTGCGGAGTCGCCCTCCACGATGTAAATTTCGGTCTCTTCCGTGTCCCGGCTCTGGCAGTCCGCCAGTTTGCCGGGCAGGGTGGTATTTTCCAGGGCCGTTTTCCGCCGGGCCAGATCCCGGGCTTTCCGGGCGGCTTCCCGTGCACGGGAAGCGGACAGGGCCTTGTCAAAGATGGTCCTTGCCGTGGCGGGGTTTTCCTCCAGGTAGGTCATCATCTTGTTGTACACCAGGGAGCTGACCAGGGAACTGATCTCCGTGTTGCCCAATTTGGCCTTGGTCTGGCCCTCGAACTGGGCTTCCTTCAGCTTCACGCTGATGACGCAGGTCAAGCCTTCCCGCACGTCCTCGCCGGAGAGGTTCTTGTCGCTGTCCTTGAGAATATTGTATTTCCGGGCGTAGTCGTTCATCACCCTGGTTAAAGAACGCTTGAAGCCGTCCTCATGGGTGCCGCCGTCGGTGGTGTGGATGTTGTTGGCAAAGCTCAGGATCTGCTCCTGGTAGGAATCCGTGTACTGCATGGCCACTTCCGCCGTGGAATTCTGGTCCTCGGCCACAGCGGCGAAATGGATCACGTCCGGGTGGATCACGTCCGCGGATTTCTTCCGGTTGATGTATTCCACAAAGGAGCTGACGCCACCTTCATAGCAGTAATTGTTGGTGTAGGGCACTTCCCGGTCCTGCTCCCCTTCCACCCGGTCTTCCGGGGGCCGTTCGTCGGTGAGCTGGATATGCACCCCGGCGTTCAGGAATGCCTGTTCCCTCAGCCGCGTCTGGAGCACGTCGTACTCGTACACCGTGGTTTCCTTGAAGATTTCCGGGTCCGCCTGGAACCGCACCACTGTACCCCGCACCCGGCCGTCGCCTGCCGGGCCCCGGTTTTCCAGCTCTGTCACGGCCTTGCCCCGCTCAAACCGCTGGAAATACAGCACGCCGTCCTGGACCACTTCCACTTCCAGCCAGGTGGACAGGGCGTTTACCACAGAGGCGCCCACGCCGTGAAGGCCGCCGGACACCTTATAGCTGCCGCCGCCGAATTTGCCGCCTGCATGGAGAATGGTGAAGACCACAGTGACGGCAGGCAGACCTGTCTTATGCTGGACGCCCACGGGGATACCACGGCCGTTATCGCACACGTAGACCACGTTGCCGGGGAGCAGCTTCACGTCGATTTTGTCGCAGAAGCCGGCCAAAGCTTCGTCGATGGCGTTGTCCACGATTTCATACACCAGATGGTGCAGGCCCCTGGGGCCGGTGGAGCCGATATACATGCCAGGACGTTTCCGCACCGCTTCCAGGCCTTCCAGGACCTGGATCTGGTCGCCGTCGTAGGCTTTTTCAGACTTTGTCATGTCTGTCATTTCGTTGATTTCCAAGCAAGAACCCTCCTAAAGAAAACGCCTGCCCCCAGACCCGGACGGGACAAACCCAGTAGGTTTGGGGGCTTTTGGAATAACCGTACATGGAAAGGAAAATCTTATTTTCACTCTTTATTAGTATAGCAGATTTTTATCCGGTTGTAAACAGAAAAAGCGGGGAAAACCCAGGCGAAGAAAACCCGGAAACCCCCTTTTTCCAGGGTTTTCCGGGTTGGGAAAGCGGATTGCGCGGGCTTGTCAGGAGTTTTGGTTCTCCTTGTTTTGCAATTCCTTCAAACGGCGCTCCACATAGTCGGGATCGTCGTACTTGGCGAAGAAATCGTCAGACACACTGGGGATCTCCACACTGCTCACCACATGGGAAGCCCGGCGGGGCTCCTGGGTGGACGGACGCTGGGAATAAGCGCTGTCCCGCCTGGGGGTAATGGGCGCTGTGGGTTGCTGAGCGGCCCTGGAAACGGTGCGGTTTCCCTCATTGGGGGAAACTGCCGGACGCTGGGCTGTGGGATACGCTCCTGACTGCTGGGCGACCCTGGAAACGGCGCGGTTCCCTTCACTGGGGGAAACTGCCGGGCGCTGGGCAGTAGGATATGCACCAGACTGCTGAGCGGCCCTGGAAACGGCGCGGTTCCCCTCATTTTGGGAAACTGCCGGACGCTGGGCCGTGGGATACGCTCCTGACTGCTGAGCAGCCCTGGAAACAGTGCGGTTCCCCTCACTGGGAGAAACTGCTGGACGCTGGGCTGTGGGATACGCTCCTGACTGCTGGGCGGCCCTGGAAACGGTGCGGTTCCCCTCACTGGGAGAAACTGCCGGACGCTGGCCCGTGGGGGACGCCATTCTGGGGCCATAACCGGTGGAAGTTCCCTCTCTGGCTCCGGAAGCCACCCGGGAATGGATCTGGCTGTTTTGGGAGACAGGAGAACGGCGTCCGGCACTTTGAGCCGCGGTATTCTGAGCCGCCTGACGCCGCTGGGCGGCGGGAGAGGGCATAACAGCGGTGGGCTGGGCATTTTCCCGGACAGCCTGGGGAGCAGGGGCATTCACCGGCCGTTCCTGGGGGAAAGGCCCGGTGCGGTAATCGTTGTGGGGCAGGTACTCTTCCGAATCGGCGTAAATGGGGCCTGTATGCCCGGAGCCGGCCCGGCGGTTCTCCCCGGAATTGCGGTTTTGCTTTTTCTTACCCGTCTCTTCCCGGGACACCCGCTTGATCACAGGCTTGGCCAGATAGACCATAAACAAGCTCAGAAGGAAAAATACGGCAAAGGGAAGAAAGACCTGAAAACAGGTGGTCAACCCGATGTCGTCCAAGATGAACTTGTGGAAGAAATACACCGCGCCGGCGGAGAAAACCGCCAGCAGGGCGAACACGTAGATCAGCGGGGACAGAAAAATATTGGAGATCCCGCCGCACCGGGGGCAACGGTATTCGCCCTGGCGCTTGAGAGACCAGGTGCGGATCAAATTCACCCGTTTTTTGCAATAGGGGCATTTGGGGACGCCAAAATACTGCATAGCAAAACCAGCCTTTCCCATAAATCTGAAAAACTCACCAGCTGCCCAGCAGAGTGCCCGGACTGGCAGAAGCCCGGCGCAGCAGGGTAGCGGTAGAGATCTGGGAGATGTAAACGGTCTCCCGCCCGTTTGATTGGCACACAATAAAGGATTTCGGAAGCTCCATGGACACATTGACCACCCGGCCTTCCCGCTGGGCTTTGGAGAGAAACTCCCGGGTATGCCGGGAAATGGTGGAGTTGTCCAGGTCGAACACCCCTACGATCTCCCGTTCGTTCACAATGGTATCTTGTCCAAGGTGCAAGTACATAATAACCTCCCACAGGAAAAAGGGCATTTTCACGGCTTCGAAAGTTTGATCAAAAACTTTTACGTTTCCGTTGCCGTCGGCTGACTGCTGACTTCTTCCTCAAACACTTCCCCAGCTTCCACCCGGAACCGTTTTCCCGTTTCCTGCAAACTGACGGTTTCCGGGCTACAGCAGGTGACAAACACCTGCCGTCCATGAAGGTGGTTCAGCAAATAGTCCTGGCGGCTTTGGTCCAGCTCGCTCATCACGTCGTCCAACAACACGATGGGGGTTTTCCCGGAAAGCTCCGACAGAGTTTGAGCTTCCGCCAGCTTCAAGGCCAGGACCGTACTCCTCTGCTGGCCCTGGGAACCGTACATTCTGGCGGA
Source organism: Clostridiales bacterium (assembly GCA_019416395.1). Classification (GTDB taxonomy): domain Bacteria; phylum Bacillota; class Clostridia; order Oscillospirales; family Acutalibacteraceae; genus Acutalibacter. Next base: position 3,598 of record DXXH01000038.1, on the reverse strand, counting down.
CAATCCGGAAAGGGAAATATCCAAATCGTCCCGATGGGGCCCCACAGAAGTGAACCCCGACCGGATATCGCTTTTTTCCCCACGCCGCAGTTCTTCCCGGAACACCTCTTCCCACTCTTCCGGGGAACAGCCTTCCGGGGGCTTGGGGGAAGGGGAATAGGCCAGGGACAACGCTTCTTTTCCCCGGGAAATTCCCTGGTAGACTTCCGCCGCTCTGGGAGCCACGTTCTCCACGTACCGTTGGCGTTCCAGCATGACGGCTACCCCCATTTTCGCCAGGCGGGCGTCCCACACTTCCAAGGTATCGTGGAGTTCGGGGAACCGGCTGATATCTTTCAGCAAGGCATTCCGCTGGGCCAAAGCCCGATGGTACACATGCAGGGTGGAGGCGTAGCTGGGCCGCAGCTGGCACAAGGCCCCGTCCAAAAAGCCCCGGCGGCGGGAAGGCCCCTGTTTGACCAGCAGCAAATGCTCCGGGGAAAAGATCACGGCACAGACTTTGCCCACCAGGGCGGAGCCTGTTTTCTTTTTCACCCCGTTGATCACGGAGCTGCGGCGGCCGTTTTCCAGGCGGAGGGTGGCTTTCTGATTTCGTTCCTCGCTGAAAAAATCCAGGGAAAGGGTGGCCACTGGGGCGTTTTCCCCGGTAACGGGGTCCAGGCGGGGCAGCTCGGTATCCTTGGCGCCCCGGAAGGAATGGCCCCCTGTAAAGAGCCACAGCCCTTCCAGCAGGTTGGTTTTTCCCTGGGCGTTGTCGCCGTAGATCACGTTTACCCCGTCGCAGGGTTCCAGGGCGCCGTCCTGCAGGTTGCGGAAATTTTCATAGGCCAGGCGGGTGACAATCATACCGGGACCCTTATCCGCCCTGAACGGCCTGAAATTCTTTTCCCAACAGGGCCACCTGGTCCCCGGGGTACAGTTTCTTTCCCCGCATGGGGCAGACTTCCCCGTTGACCTTCACCTGGCCCTCTTGGATCAGCATTTTGGCCTGGCCGCCGGTATCCACCATACCGGTAAGCTTTAAAAAGGAATCCAGCCGGATAAATTCAGTTGTGATGGGAATCTGTTCCATAATAACTCCTTATTCGCTCTTGAGCCGGACAGGCAGCACCAGGAACAGGAAGCTGTCCCCTTCCTTGGGAACCACTTTCATGGGGCTGAGGGAGCCGCCCAGCTGGATTTTCACCTCGTCGCACTCCGTATTCCGCAGGGCTTCCAGCAGATACCGGTTGTTAAAGCCGATCTCCACGTCCTGGCCGATCATTTCCACGCTGATCTGGTCGCTGGCCCGTCCCATGGAAGTGGTGCAGTTGAGCTTCACTTCATTGTCGGCAAAGACGCAGCGCACCGGGCTTTTCAGCCGGTCGGTGATCAGCAGGGATACACGCTCCACACTGTCGATGGCGTCCCGGGTCTTCAAAATCACTTCCGTCTGGCTGTCCGGGGGAATGGCCGCTTTATAGTTGAGGAATTCCCCTTCCAGCAAGCTGGAAATCACCGTATAGTTGTCGATCTTAAAGAGGATATGCCTTCTGCCGGCGGAAATTTCCACCGGGTCGTCGCTGTCCTTCAGCAGCTTTAAAATTTCGCTCAGGGTTTTGCCGGGCACCACGAAATTCAGGTCCTCGTCAAAATTCAAAGGCTCGCTGCGCTTTGCCAGCCGGTAACCGTCCACGCTGACCACATCCAGCACGCCGTTTTCCAAATTGAACAGGCTGCCTTGATGGATGGGCTTGGCGTCGCTTTCGGCAATGGCGAACAGCGTCTGCCGGATCATGCTTTTCAGCACGCTGGAAGCCATGGAAAACTGAGTGGAATCGGTAAGCTTGGGCAGCTCCGGGAATTCTCCCGCAGGAATGCCGATAATGGAGAACCGGCTGTATCCGCTTTCCAAAGTGGCCATATTTTTTTCATCCACGGTGACGGTGATGGTGTCGGCAGGAGTTCTCCGCACAATATCGGAGAAGATCTTGGCGCTGAGCACCGCTTTTCCCGGTTCCGCCACTTGAGCGGGGATCACAGTGGTGATGCCCAGCTCAAGATCGTAGGCGCACAGCTCCAATCCCTGGTCGCTGGCTCCTAGCAGAATGCCTTCCAGAGCCGGAATCGAGGTTTTTGAGGAAACGGCACGCTGGATATTCCCAACGGCCTCGGTGATATCGCTTTTATTCACTGTAAATTTCATAGAGGATTCCCTTTCCGGCCGGGGAGAGGCAAGAACCGAGCCCGGCCTTTCTTATCCTTTCTTTAATATCTTAGATTTAGAAGTAGTAGTAGGGGCTGTGAATTTGTGGAAAAGTTGGGCAAACCCACAACACGCCTGATTTTTTCCCTGGAAAGTTTTTCAAACGCCGCTGTGGAGAAATGGTGAAGGCGGCGGAAAGAGTTTTCCACATTCAACAGCATGTGAAATCCTGTTGAGGGAATGTGAAAGAAAGTGTGGAAAACTTTTTGGCTAAAAAAAATTTGGAA
>DXXH01000038.1:0-1116 GCA_019416395.1 Clostridiales bacterium | reverse complement strand
GCCCGGGAATCAGGGAAAAAGCTCCCGGAAGGCCCCGCCGGCAAGCCCGTTTCCAGGCGCCGGCGGAAGCCGCCGATTGTTCCAATCTGGTTCGGTTGTGAAAACATGTGAAAAGAGTCTGTCCGGGGCGTTACCTGTCCCGGATGTTCTTGATGATGTCGTCCACCATGGCCTTGGTGTGAGGGTCTTTCTTCAGGTCCTTCTCCACCTGACGCACGGCATACACCACGGTGGAATGGTCCCGGCCCCCGAAGGTCTGGCCGATCTCCACCATGGACATCTGGGTGATCTCCCGCACAATGTACATGGAAACCTGCCGGGCCTTGGAAATGTTGGCGTTCCGCTTCTGGGAACGGATATCTTCCGGCGTGATGCCCCCATAGGTGCGGGCCACTTCCTCGATGATCTTGTCCACGGTGACAGGGGTGGGCTGGCTGTTGTTGATGATGTCGCTGATGGCCGCCTGGGCCGTGGCGATGTTGATGGGCTTGTTTTCCAGCAGGTGATAGGCGCGCAGCTTTTTCACCGCCCCTTCCAGCTGGCGGATATTGCTTTTTAATTTGTTTGCAATGTATTCGCACACCGATTCCGGGATCTCCAGGTGAAGGCTTTCCGCCTTCCGGGAGATGATGGCGATCCGTGTCTCGAAATCCGGGGCTTGCACGTCGGCGGTCAGGCCCCACTCGAACCGGGTCTTCAAACGGTCTTCCAGCGTGGCGATATCCCGGGGCGGACGGTCCGACGTGAGCACGATTTGCTTTTTGGCCTCGTACAGTGTATTAAAGGTATGGAAGAATTCTTCCTGCACCGAGTTTTTCCCGGCGATGAACTGGATATCGTCCATCAGGAACAAGTCGGCTTTCCGGTATTTCTCCCGGAAAGCGGGGGTGGTGCCCCGGGCGATGGCGGCGATGATCTCGTTGGTGAAGTCCTCGCTCTTGGCGTAGATCACCGACCGGTCCGGAAAATTCTTCTTGAACTCCTTGGCCACGGCGTTGAGCAGGTGGGTTTTTCCCAGCCCGGAACTGCCGTAGATAAACAAGGGGTTGTACAGCAGGGCAGGCTTGGCCGCCACCGCCTGGCAGGCGGCGTGGGCAAACCGGTTGGACGGCCCCA
>DXXH01000037.1:5566-22397 GCA_019416395.1 Clostridiales bacterium | reverse complement strand
TCTTTACACCATCTAAGGGTTTCATTGTGGGGAACAACAAAACATCACGAATCGAGGTTGCTCCCGTCAAAAGCATGACCAAACGGTCAATGCCCATACCCATACCACCGGTTGGGGGCAGACCATATTCCAAAGCGGTCAGGAAATCCTCGTCCACATCACAAGCCTCGTCGTCACCGGCTGCCTTCAAAGCGGCCTGGGCTTCAAAACGGGACCGCTGGTCAATGGGGTCGTTCAGCTCGCTAAAGGCATTGGCGTACTCAGCACCGCAAATAAAGAGCTCAAACCGCTCCGTGTACTCCGGATTCGCCTTGTTTCTCTTTGCCAAGGGAGAAATATCCACCGGATGACCCGTCAGGAACGTGGGCTGTACCAGCTTATCCTCACAATAGGTCTCAAAGAACAGGTTCAGAATATCGCCCTTCTTATGACGCTGCTCATGTTCGATATGGTGCTCGTCCGCCAGCTTCCGGGCCTGCTCCAGAGTTTCTACCTGGTTAAAGTCCACACCGGCATACTTCTGGACAGCCTCTACCATGCTGATCCGGCCAAAAGGCTTATCCAGATCGATTTCCACGCCGTCACGCTCTACTTTGCCGGTACCCAGCACCTTGTGAGCCACTGTGCGGATCATATCCTCGGTCAAGTTCATCATGCCCTCAAAATCTGTGAAGGCCTGGTACAGTTCCAACATGGTGAACTCAGGGTTGTGGCGCGTATCCATACCCTCGTTGCGGAATGTGCGTCCAATCTCATATACCCGCTCAAATCCGCCTACGATCAGCCGCTTCAAGTGCAGCTCCAGAGCGATACGCAAATACATATCAATATTCAGCGTGTTGTGATGGGTGATAAACGGCCGGGCTGCGGCGCCACCCGCCTGATTGTGCAGCACAGGTGTCTCCACTTCCAAAAAGTTCTTCCCGTCCAGGTATTCCCGCACCGATGTGATGATCTTGGAACGCTTGACAAACACGTCCTTCACTTCCGGATTCACAATCAGGTCCACATAGCGCTGGCGGTAACGGGCGTCGGTATCCTTCAAGCCGTGATACTTCTCCGGCAGGGGCAGCAGTGCTTTAGAAAGAATTACCATGCTGTCCGCCTTCACGGAAATCTCTCCCCGGCGGGTCCGGAAAACTTCTCCGGTAACCCCAACAATATCGCCAATATCCAGGGTCGCCGTCAGATTGCGGTATGCTTCTTCGCCCAGCATGTCAATCTTTACGTAGAGCTGAATCCGTCCTGTGGAATCCCGCAGATCCATGAACGCGGCTTTGCCCATGTCACGCCAGCTCATGATCCGGCCGGCTATGGACACCTGTTTGCCTTCATACTCTGTTTCAAAATTGTCCACGATTTCCTGAGCGCGCTGCTTCACATCAAACAAGGTGAATTCATAGGGATTCTTTCCCTCTTCCTGAAGCCGCTTCAGCTTATCTCTGCGAACTTGCAGAATTTCACTTAGATCCTGTTCCTCTTCCTTCTGAGGTTCCCTTACATTCTTTTCCGCCATACTATCCGTTCCTTTCGCCGTTCCTCTTAAAATTCTTTGTACTTATCAGGAAATGGTGATAATGTGATATTTCGAAATCCCTGCGGGAGTTTCCACGTCGATCGTCTGTCCTACTTTCGCGCCAATCAACGCCTTGCCTACAGCGGATTCGTCGGAAATCTTTCCGTTGCGGGGATCCGCCTCATTGGAGCCTACAATCTTAAAATCACGCTTGGACTGAGCCCCTGTGGCAGAAGTCAGCTCCACCTCGATCTTGGAGCCAATATGCACCGTCTCGTTGTTCAGCTCGCTCTCATCGATAACCACGGCGCCTTTCAGCATCACTTCCAGATCCGCGATCCGGGCTTCCACCATGGCTTGATCGTTTTTCGCTTCGTCATATTCACTGTTCTCGGAAAGGTCGCCAAAGGACAAGGCAACTTTGATCTTTTCCGCAACCTCTTTCCGGCGAACGATCTTTAAATATTCCAGCTCTTTTTCCAGAGCGGCCAAACCTTCTTCAGTTACAAAATACTGCTTTTCTGCCATTCTTACTCCATCCTTTACTGAAAATGATCCGCTGTCCGCGAACCGTTTCTCTTTATTATAGTGGCCCCAACGAGTCTTGTCAATGTGAAAAGAATGCACAAGCCCCGGGAATCGCTGAAACAGCGGCTCCCGGGCCATGCTCTGTAAAGTATACGCGCTCCAGCAGGAAAAATTCCCGCCCAAGCTTATTTATACAATGGCGTTTTCGCCCTGCTTCTTCAGGTACTTGCCAATGGAAATGGTGCCGCCCAACAGGCCAAACAACATGCCCACGATCACATAACCCGCGTAAATCAGCCATACATAGGGCTGGATATTCACCACCGTCAGCCAAGGCACCAAATTGTACACCACTTCCACCGCCTGTCCATAGGCAAAGTACAGGACTGTGGCCGAGATAACCCCGGAAATGATCCCAATGGTGATGCCTTCCACAATAAAGGGCACCCGGACAAATCCGTTGGTGGCGCCCACCGATTTCATAATGTTGATCTCCATTCGGCGGGAGAAAATCGTTACCTTAACTGTATTGGAAATGATGAACAACGACACAACCGCCAAAATTACCACGATGCCTATGCTGCAATAACGAACCAGCCGGTCCAGACTGCTCAGCTTTGTGGCCACATCACGGTAATCGGAAACAGATTCCACACCGTCAATGGCGGTAATCGCGCTGATCGTCTGGTCATACAGACTCAAGTCCGCCAAGGAAATCTGGTAAGAATCCGGCAAGGGATTTTCATCCCCGGTGAATTCCTCAAACAAGGTGCTTCCCCCGTCGATACCGGACATCAAATCATGCAAAGCGGAATCCTTGGGCACAAACTCGCATTCGGCTACATTGTCAATTTGACGGATTTCCTCGCCAATCCGCACCGCTGTCAGCGAAGGAACGTCCTGCCGCAACATCACCCGCAGCGTGTTGTTCCCTTCAATGGATTCCATAGTGGCCGAAAGGTTCAGGGAAAGAACCCCCGCAATGCCTGTCATCAGCAAACAGGAAATCAACACGCCAATGGACGCGATACACATGGTTCTGTTTTTCAGCAGGCTCTTGATGCCTTCACGAAACAAATAGCCGATACTGTGCAAACTCATTGCTCCACCTCCTCGCTTTCATCGTTCCGAGGGGACTTGCTTTGCTCCATCAGAACTTCTCTGGCGATCTCATCGGCGTTTTCCTCTACGTTCCCCGGATTCCCGGTTTCATATCCGCCCTGGTGCACGTCTTCCTCTGGGTAATACTCTTCTTCCAGCTGGCCCATCAGCTGGGGATTGGGCTCGTAGGGTTCCTCGTTGTCGTACTCCGCGTAGTCATCGTCATAATCCGTGGGCTCCTCTGGGGCAGAGTACTGGGGCGGCGCATACGTGTCCTGCATCTCCGCAGTATCCGCCACAATCTCTCCAGAATGGATCTGGATAATCCGCTTGTGGAAATGCTTTACCAGAGAATGCTCGTGGGTTACCATCAGCACCGTGGTGCCACGGCGGTTGATCTCGCTGAGCAAGTCCACGATTTCAAAAGACAGCGCCGGATCAATATTTCCTGTGGGCTCGTCCGCAATAATCATGGACGGGTTATTCACCAGCGCCCGGGCAAGGCCCACACGCTGCCTTTCACCGCCGGAAAGCTCTGTGGGATAATGCTTCGCCTTGTGCTGCAAACCTACCAGGCTGAGGATATACGGCACCCTCTTCCGGATCGACCTGGCAGAAGCTCCCACCACCCGCATGGCAAACGCCACATTGTCGTATACGGTCATGTGGTCAATCAAGCGGAAATCCTGGAACACAATGCCCATCTTCCGGCGAATATAAGGAATCTTCCGTTTGCGGATCCTGGTGACATCTATGCCATCTACTATAATCTGACCCGAATTGGGCCGCTCCTCGCACATGACCAGCTTTAAAAACGTACTCTTGCCAGCGCCCGAAGAGCCTACAATGAAAACGAATTCTCCCTTGTCCACCGTCAAATTGATGTTGTGCAGGGCTTCCGTACCATTGTTATACACTTTCGACACATTGCGAAATTCTATCAAGCCTATAACCGTCCTTTCTCCGCAAGGATACAATCCGGAAAAAGCGCTCACTCTTTCCCTTTTTCACTTGAAAGTCAGTCCGCGCCACCGCGGGGCAATGAACGCACACGGCAGCACCCATCGGTATAGCCGTATTATACCAATGGGTGCCGCCTGTATCATTCTTATAAAGAAATAAATTGTGAACGAACTTGGAACACAACAAGAAAACCGGGCATTTTTAGAACTTGACCGGGTTACTGGAAAGATACCGTTTAACCATTAACGCTACCTTGAACACAATGGCATCTTCAAATTCACGCAGATCCAAACCGGTGATCTTCTTGATTTTTTCCAACCGGTAAACCAGCGTATTCCGGTGTACGAACAGCTTCCGAGACGTCTCGGACACATTCAGGCTGTTCTCAAAGAAACGCTGAATGGTGAACAAGGTTTCATGATCCAGAGAATCGATGGAACCCTTCCGGAACACCTCTTTCAGGAACATTTCGCACAAGGTGGTGGGCAGCTGATAAATCAAGCGGGCAATTCCCAAATGATTGTAGCTGACAATGGGCTTTTCTGTGTCAAACACCTTCCCCACTTCCAAAGCCACCTGGGCTTCCTTGAAGGAACGGGCCAAATCTTTGATGCTGTTGACCACAGTGCCAATACCCACTGTGCAATGAGTGTAGAACTCACCGGAAAGGGTATCCACAATAGAGCTGGCCAGCTTGTCAATATCCTTCTCGTCGATATTGGGTTTAATCTCCTTGACAAGGGCAATATCCGTTTCATTGATATTGATGATGAAATCCTTGTTCTTGTCCGGGAACAAGTTCTGCAATACGTCATATGCGGAAATGTCGTTCTTTTCCGCGATCTTTACCAGCATGCACACCCGGCTCACATCGGAATCAAAGTGCAGCTCGTGGCTCTTCAGGTAAATGTCCCCGGGCAAAATGTTATCCAGAATTACGTTCTTGATAAAGTTGCCCCGGTCATACTTCTCATCGTAATACTGCTTGATGCTGTTTAGGGACACCGCAAGGATCTTCACGAATTTCTGAGCTTCCGGATCTTTGCCAGCCACAAACACAGCGTATTCCGGACGGGGACGGCTGCCGAAGGATTTGAAGGTGTACTCATCGGTCTGGAACACATCGGGCGATGCCATTTCCTCTGGCGTGATTTCCTCACAGACTTCGCCGATCTTTCCCAGCTCACTGCAGGCGATGATCACAGAGGACTCGTCCACAACGCCGATGGTTCGGTCAATCGTATCACGCATCTGATGAATGATACCTTGGAATAATCTGTTTGACATGACTCTTCCCCTTTCTTTCTATCACAGGGACTTTTTCCCTATTGATTTTTACAAGGAATAGGCGCTTACTGTTACCGCAACCTGTATAACAAAGCTATATAGCCTTATTTTACATAATTGAGAGGAAAAATTCAACCTTTTTTTAAAAAAAGAAGGATCATTTTCTCGTCTGGAAAGAAAAAAGGGATACCAAATCTGGTATCCCTTTCTGAATGGCAAACTTTTAGTTGAGAATGGTCTTCTCGGTCTCTTTATCAAACAAATGCATCTTGTTCAGGTCGAAAGCAATCTGAGACTTGTCGCCGGACTTAGCTGTGGAAGTGGGCTCCACACGGGCAGTCACAGCACTGCCTTCGCAGTTCAAGTACAGATAGGTCTCAGCGCCCATCAATTCGGTAACTTCCACGTCAGCGGTCACATGAGCGCCGCCAACTTTCTCGATGAACTCGGGCTCGTCGTGCACGTCCTCAGGACGAATGCCGAACACAACTTCCTTGCCCACATAGTCGTCCAGGTTGGCCACAGCGCCAGAGGCCTTCTTCTGGGGAACCTTAATGGTGCAGGCACCAAAGGTCAGAGTGTAATCGGAACCTGCTTTGCCCAGCTTGGCATCGATAAAGTTCATCTGAGGAGAACCCATGAATCCAGCAACGAACTCGTTGATGGGATAATCATACAGGTTCTGGGGAGTATCGACCTGCTGAATGAAGCCGTCCTTCATAACCACGATGCGGTCGCCCATGGTCATAGCTTCGGTCTGGTCGTGAGTAACATAGATAAAGGTGGTACCCAGACGCTTGTGCAGCTTGGCGATCTCAGTTCTCATCTGAGCACGCAGCTTAGCGTCCAAGTTGGACAGCGGCTCGTCCAGCAGGAACACCTTGGGATCACGGACGATAGCACGGCCCAGAGCCACACGCTGTCTCTGACCACCGGACAAAGCCTTGGGCTTGCGGTCCAGCAGGTGAGAGATGTCCAGGATACGGGCGGCTTCTTCCACGCGGCGCTTGATCTCGTCCTTGGGAGTCTTGCGAAGCTTCAGGCCGAAAGCCATGTTATCAAACACGGTCATGTGAGGATACAGGGCGTAGTTCTGGAACACCATGGCGATATCTCTGTCCTTGGGAGCAATGTCGTTGGAGAGCACATCGCCTATGTACAGCTCACCCTTGCTGATTTCTTCCAGGCCAGCGATCATACGCAGAGTGGTGGATTTGCCGCAGCCAGAGGGGCCAACCAAGATGATGAATTCCTTGTCCTCGATGTCCAGATTGAAGTCGGTAACAGCAGTAACGCCACCAGAATAGATCTTATAAATATTTTTTAAAGTTACGCTTGCCATTCAGATTTTCCTCCTATTTTTCCATGACTCCATATCGTAGACTACCACGTGACACAGGTCATGATTGATTGTTCTAAGTATAGCAGATAAACATCATGGGGGAAAGTCTTTATTTGCCCAAAGATTTTTTCAGTCATTTATGGACTTTCCCTAAATTCCAAATCATGCAGTTAATTTTAGTACAACTTGCTAATGGAAAATTTCGCAGATTTCTTCCTCTCCAAGCAGGCGGCATTCCCCTTCCTGTAGTGTAGTATCAAGAGAAAGCCCCCCTATCTTGAGCCTCTTTAAGGTAAGTACCGTTTTTCCTCTTGCCTCAAACATACGTTTTACTTGATGGAATTTGCCCTCATAAATCTCCACATAAGCTTCCTGAGAACTGTCTTCCACCCACAGCCGGGCTGGAGCGTATTCTTCTTCTCCCCAGCTTATTCCTGCTTCAAACGCCGTAATGTCGTCTTCCGTGACCGAGGCATCCAGCTTTGCCAGGTACAGCTTTCGCACATGTTTCCTGGGGGAAAGCATGTTATGCGCCAATTCCCCGTCGTCGGTGATAAGTAGAAATCCTGTGGTATCCTTGTCCAGCCTGCCTGCGGGGAAAAGCCCCCGGCGGCAAAATTCCTCCGGGAGCAGATCCAAAACGGTCTTCGCCCGGCGGTCCTCTGTGGCGGACAGGACCCCCGCGGGCTTATTCATCATTATATAAAGGTGTTTTTGATACCGCACAGGCGTTCCTTCCACCGTGACCTCTACCTTCTCCGGGTCGATTTTCACGGCGCTCTCCCGCTGGGGAACACCGTCCACAGCCACCACGCCAGAGCGAATCAGCTTCCCCACCTCTTTCCGGGTACCGAATCCTTGGGAAGAGAGAAATTTATCCAACCGCTCCCCCATATTTTCACGTCCTTTCACCATCTTGTCAATCGATGGGATAGGCCTCCTCCGGCAAAGCCTCCCCAGCGGTTTCCGTTTCCCCGGCGCTCTCCGACACCGCGCTTGCGGGCTCCTCCTCGGTCACGGCGCTTTCAGTGGTACTCTCCACAACCTGGGACTGGGAAGCCTCCGGCTGAGCTGTACCGGCCGGGCTGGAACTGGTCTCCGCCTGAGAGCTTTCCGAAGCGCCTACACCGGTTTCACCAAAACGGGCGCTGTCCGGAGCAAAACCATGCATGAAGCCGTCCACTTCCGAGCAGGCTACATCGCCGCCGATGATCTGATCCCCATATACCAACAGCGTAGCGTAAACTTCTGTTTCGTCCGGGTAATTCTCAATTTTATACAGATATTGTGTGCAAATTTCTCCGGCGTAGGGTTCCAGGTCGAACCCTTGCGCCTTCTGCATCACATTGTACGCCGTGTACACATCGTTGAACTGGGCGGGAATCATCACTTCCCGTGTCTCCGTGGGTTCTGTCTGCACCTGCCAGCCAAAGCTTTGCAGGTAAGCTACCCGCTCTTCATTGGTACCGCCTGGAATGGGCTGGCGCTCTTCCCCGCCCTTGCTTTGCAGGAAAAAGCAAGCTCCCGCCACTATGACGGCCAACAATAAAAAGGCTAATATCCGTTTCCGATTTGCTTTCAGCGATACGACCATATTTTCCACCGTTCCTCTCTCATTGGTTCCTTGTGGCATACATATGAGAGAGAAACCAGGGTTATGATTCCATCAGGCAAGGTCTACCAGTTCCAACCGGGAAAAACGCTCCTTCCAAGAGGCCACGGAAACAGTCCACCCCCCCGGCAGTACAAACTGAGAAAGACACATTCCCGGCTCACAAAAGCTGGGCTGTGGTCCTTCAAAGGTAAAGGAAGCGTTTTGAAAACCATAGGCGATCCCCTGGCCGGAAAGTTTCATCACGCTTTCCTTTAAAGTCCACAAGGACAAAAACCCAGCGGTCCTATCCGGTTGCCCTGAAAGCCAAGCGCGTTCCCGGTCTGTGCAAACGCGCTCTATCAGCCTTTCGGAGACAGGCCGGGAACACTCCCCGTCTACCCCCACGGGAAACCGGCTTAGCGCGCAGCATACCAATCCTGTGCAGTGACTCAGACTGAACTGCACCGTGCAGTCCGTGAAGAAAGGCTTTCCTTCCGGTGTACGGTCACGATGAAGCTTGGAAATATCCAGCCCATATTCCCGCAAAAGCGCCCACTGAAGCAGCTTTTCCACCAAGGCGCGCTGGTAATCCATCTCTTCCTTGCGGCTGCAAAAAGTTTTTTCATACCGGCATCCGTACAGCACTGCCCGCTCCCCCTTTCCTGCATTTGTGTACTGTCGCTCATTGTAACACAATCCCGTCTGGATTTGAAGCAGTTTTTGCGCTAAGGATTCCCTGGAAAGTTTTCATTGGTCGGCTGGTTTAAGGTGACACAATCTCCGGGATACTGACTATTATGGTTTTAGGAATCTTTTTTCACTTGCCAGATTCGGCATAATTTGTGTTTTTCCGCACAGCGTATAGGAGTGGTTCTATGGCGACAGCGTTACTGATTTTAATCTATATTTTTTACATAGGATTGGGAATTCCCGATTCCCTTCTGGGAGCGGCCTGGCCAGCGATTTACCCTCAATTGGGCGTCCCTGTGTCTTACGCCAGCGTGATTTCTCTGATCATTTCCGGCGGCACCGTTTTATCCAGTTTGATGAGCGCCAAAATGATTGCCAGACTTGGGACGGCGAAAATCACCGTTCTTTCCACCGCGTTAACCGCTGTAGCTTTGTTGGGATTTTCCTGCTCACACAATTTTCTCTGGCTATGTGTTTTCGCCATTCCCTTGGGAATTGGCGCCGGTTCTGTGGACACGGCTTTGAACAATTATGTGGCGCTGCATTACAACTCCATGCAGATGAATTTCCTCCACTGCTTTTACGGTATTGGCGTCACCGCAAGCCCCTTCCTCATGTCCGTGGCCCTGGCAGAAAACAAAAGCTGGCAATCAGGATACCGCACAGTTTTTCTGATTCAGTTGGCCATTGCCGTTCTCTCCATTTGCAGTTTGCCCTTGTGGAAAAAGCTGAAAAGCAGCCAACCGGAAGAAGACTTCGTTCACGTTATTCCCTTGACGCAGATGCTCCGGCGTAAAAAGATCTTGGCGTCTTGCGCTGTGTTTTCCGGAATAGGTGGGCTGGAATCCACCTGTCTGATCTGGGGAAGCACCTTTTTAGCTGGCTCTGTTGGCCTTTCCCCAGATTTGGCGGCGGCTTTGATCGCCTTTTACTTTGTGGGAATCACCCTTGGCCGCTTTGCCTCTGGGTTGCTTACGTTGAAATACTCAGACTGGCAAATTATCGGAGCGGCGCAACTCACTCTTTCCATCGCTGTCATTCTGCTTCTCACCCAGTCAAACCCTACCACCGCGGTAGTGGCCCTATTTCTCACCGGTTTGGGCAATGGCCCCATGCTTCCCAACATGACTCATCTGACCCCCACTCTTTTCGGAGTCCGGTCTTCCCAATCCATCATCGGGATCCAGATGGCCTTTTCCTATCTGAGCATTTTGATTACCCCTGTTCTATTCGGCGTATTTGCTGACTGGCTTGGTACAGGCATTTTCCCGGTCTTCCTTCTGATTCTGTTTCTTTTTATGATGGCATGTACCTTTATTTTGAAAACAGGCCACACCAGAAGCCTGGAACAGCTGTGAGCCTTTCTCACGCAAAACAAAACCACTAGCGCGAACTAGTGGTTTTGTTTATATGCCAAGAGATTAGGCAGTTACGTTTTTATAGGCCGCAGAATGGGACGGTTACAAATAAAGGTTCAAAAACTAGGAGACAGCCGGTTCCGCTGCTTTTTGTTTCTCTTCCCACCTGGCAAGAATGAGCTTTCTGGTGAGAAGAATCGCCACAACTTGAAACACCCATAACAGTCCAAACCCGCTTTTGGCGAACAATACGAATTTCCCGATATAAGGAACATGAAACAAATATACGCCCAACAGATCTTCTTCCTTTGTTTCGTAGACATCTAGAGCGTCGCTTCCCTCTGGATGGGTCCTGTAGATGGTCTGGCCTTCTGCATTGGTTTCCGTGTGGGAAAACCGATGCATGATCACGATCCTTTCCCCAAAACGGTTCGCCCAAAAAGCAATGATATCGCCTTCTTCCAGCTGAAGGCCATCATCGTATGATCTCACAAGCACAAGCGAGTTGGTTTTTATAGTGGGTTCCATGCTGTTTGTTAAAACGTGATAAAACCCATAGGGAAAAACCTGATGGTAAACCTTTGGGAAGAAAATCCCCCAGAACAGAAGGAGAGCTAAAACTCCTGCACAAATGATAAAGCCGATTTTACGTACAGTCCGTAACATGGGAAAATGAAACGCGTTAGCTCAAAGTGGCGGTTACTTTCACAGTACAATTGTTGGAATTGGTTTTCAGTTTCTCCAGGCCGCTTTCCGTAAAGGTGATGGTGTATGTGTATTCTTCTTCCCCGTCTGTCACGCTGCTGTCGGCTTTTCCCACCACGCCATCTCCGGAAAATTCAATGGAATAGTCTGTGGATTCTATCAGCGCCTCAGACGCTTGGATAGATTCCTGCAGCGTCAACTTTTTTGCAACACTGTCTTCGTTTTCTACATTGAATTTAACAGTGCCCGATGCGGTCACAGAAGCGGGATTCAACGTTCCGGCGTCGGCAGAGATGCTTTGTTCGGTGGTGCTGTCGGACACAGTGACGGGATTACGCATGGTAACGGTATTTCCCCGGCTCTCCACAGTTACTGTATCCCATACAGCGTAGGTGGCAACGGAAGTCGCCATGATCATAGCCCCAGTTAAAATCGATAAAACGGTTGTTTTTTTCATGTGAGATGACCTCCTTTGTTACAGCGCCTATGGTACCATACCTGACGGTCTGGCACAAATACGTATTTGTATCTGGCGGCTATAACCGGAAGGTTATGTCTCTTCCAGCCCGTAGCTGTTTTTAAAAAGTCGAAGAAATCTTTTGGCTTCCTCCGAAAATGTGACAATTTCTTTTTTTAGGATCAGCAAGTGGACTTTGAGCCTTGAATGGGGCAATCGGACGCTTTGAATCCCCATTTTTTCCAACTCGGAGATCTGCCACTTGTTGCCGATCATAAAAGCGCCGCTATTTTTCACCACACTTAAATAGGAATGATAGTGATTGACCGTATTGCCCCCTACATCGACCCGGTGTTCCAGAACAACGTCATCCTGACCCAAACCGAGCGCCTTACCATGTCCAGCCGTCCCAAGAACCCCAAGTATGCCCGCAATAAAAACGTGCTGGTCATCGGCGGCAGCGGTTCCGGCAAGACCCGCTTCTGGCTGAAGCCGAATTTGATGCAGATGCACAGCTCCTATGTGGTCACCGATCCCAAGGGCACCATCCTGGTGGAGTGCGGAAAAATGCTCCAGCGGGGCGCGCCCAAGCTGGGCAAGGACGGCAAGCCCATGAAGGATAAGCGCGGCAAGGTCATCTATGAGCCTTACCAGATTCGGGTGCTGAACACCATCAACTTCAAGAAATCCATGCACTATAACCCCTTTGCCTACATCCACTCGGAAAAGGACATCTTGAAGCTGGTCACAACGCTGATCGCCAACACCAAGGGCGAGGGCAAGGCCGGGGACGATTTCTGGGTCAAGGCGGAGACGCTTTTGTACTGCGCCCTCATCGGGTATATCCACTACGAGGCCCCGGCAGAGGAACAGAACTTCTCCACCCTCATCGAGATGATTAACAGCATGGAGGTCCGGGAGGACGATGAAGAATACAAAAATGCGGTTGACCTGATGTTCGATGAGCTGGAATCCAGGAAGCCCAACCACTTTGCGGTGCGCCAGTATAAGAAATACAAGCTGGCGGCGGGAGATGTATGCTCTAAGTGACTTCTTACCGCCGTGCGATCTCCCCCGTGGTGTGGGCCTTGCCCGGGGCGGCCTCCCGGCTGTCCTGAATCTCATACACCGGACCGGTGGCTAAAACGATTTTTTGCGGGCGCACACTGCCGTCGATGTAGTGGGTGGCCACCACTTCCACATATTGTTTTCTGCGGGCTGAGTTCACAGCGTCTCCCCTCCTTCCGCCACAATCCGATGGAGGTTCCCAAAGGGGATAGAAGCCCCCTCCAGCACCAGCAGCTGCTCCACATCGTCTACCTTTTTCACGGTGGCAGCAAGGAAAGTGTATTCTCCCAGCAGCTGGCCCTCCAGGACCTTCCCCGGCTGGAAATAGGTCACCTGCACCCAGTCTCCTTTTCGAAGGTGGTTCAGGGTCTGCCGGATGGCTTCCTGCTGGTCCGCGGACAGGGTGACTTGCGGCACCAGCAGCCGGTCCTGCTCCTGAGTGAGGATTTCAATGTCAAACCCCCGCAGCGCCGCAAAGGGCGCGAACAGCTTGGCTCGGTTCTCCACGCTCATTTTCGGGTGGCGGGAGAGGGGGCGGCTGAGGTAAATCATATCACGATAGGCTGAGATATTCATTTCCTGTGACCTCCAATCTGCTCATTGCGCTCCCGGGTGGTGCCGGCATCTAAAAAATCCATGCCCCGGACCAGGCTGTTTTTCCCGAACCGCTTGTGAAGCCCCACGGCGGTCCGCAGCAGGGAGGTCTCCCGCTGGTCGTTTTGCTGGTCGGGGTAAAGGCTCAGCTGGGGCGGCACCTCCTCCGCCGGGGACAGGCGGATGGCGGCGATGCTCATCCGGCGGACTTCCAGCTCCCGGTCCACCAGCCGGTCGTAGAGCTGAAGCACCGCCTGGGTGATCCGGCTGAGGGAAGCGGTGGGCGCTCCCAGCTTCCCTGTGCCGTGAACCGAGGGCGGCACCTTCCTGCCGTAGTAGTTCACCTTCACCGGTCCTTGGTAGGTGGAGAGCTGGTCCCTGCTTAAAATCTGATACCCCACATACAAGGTGACACCCTCCGCCACATAGCCCTGCTCCACCAGGCCCAGCACCACCTGCTCGGTCATCTCCTTCACCGCCAGGCGGCCTTCCGCCCAGGTGTAGGCCCGGGGCAGCACCTGGCCGTTTGCCAGGGATTTGGTGGAGGGCTTGTACTTTTTGATCTCCGCCATGCCGCAGCTCTCCAGGCCCCAGGCGTGGTCGATGAGGATTTCCGCGTCCACCCCGAACTCCCGGAAAAACACCTCCTCGTTTTCCAGGCTCAGCCGGGCCAGGTCCCCCATGGTGTGGATGCCCATGCGTCCCAGGTGGGCGGCGATCCCCGGCCCGATCTGCCAGAAGTCGGTGAGAGGCTGGTGGTCCCACAGCTTATCCCGGAAGGAGAACTCGTTCAGCTCCGCCACCCGGACCCCGTCCTTGTCGGCGGGCATTTTTTTGGCGGTGATGTCCATGGCGATTTTCGCCAGGTACAGGTTGGTGCCGATGCCTCCCGTGGCGGTGATGCCTACCTGATGAAGCACCTCCCGAATCATGGACACCACCAGCTCATGGGCGGTTTTGCCATACAGATGCAGGTAGGGCGTCAGGTCCATGAAGGCTTCGTCGATGGAATACACATGGATGTCCTGGGCGGAGAGGTATTGCAGGTAGATGCCGTAGATTTGGGAGGACACCTCCAGGTACCGGGCCATCCGGGGCATGGCGGTGATGTACTCCACGGTTTTCCCGGTGAGGGCCTTGATTTGGGCCAGGCGCTCCTTCACCTCAAAGAGCCGGGGACGGCTGGAAACTCCCAAGGCCTTCAAGGAGGGAGAAACCGCCAGGCAGATGGTGCCGTCACTGCGGCTTTCGTCTGCCACCACCAGGTTGGCGGTGAGGGGGTCCAGGCCCCGGTCCACGCACTCCACGCTGGCGTAGTAGCTTTTCAGGTCGATGCAGGCGTACTGCCGGGGCTTCTCCCCCATAGCAACTCCCTCCTTGCGGAAAAATCGAATGTTCGTTCTACTCTTTTGAGGATATTATAGAACAAAGTTTCGAGTTTTGCAAGAGGAAATACTTGACTCTCCGACTTCTTTCATTTTTCCAAAGGGTATTCTACTAACTCCAGCACCATACCAAATCTCTCGTTTTACGAACCATCTGCCATAAATTATAAAAAATGTTATCTAACGACAAAGAGTGACATATTACGTATGCCGCTCTTTTTATAATAATGTCAGATTATACAGAGAGAGTTTTCTCCACCGGTCATCTTGGTAAAAATACCGTTCTATTTTATGATTTTCACGGGCTAGCCTACCCTCATATAATTCTAATGTCGCGGGCTATGTTACAACCCAAACTTCTTCCGATAGGCCTCCGGGTCCGCCATGTATTCCCGATACTTTTCCCGCAGGCAGTTTCCGCAGGGGCGGAAGCCTGCCGCCAGAGCGGTTTTCTCATCAGCGAAAAACACCCGGGACTTTTCATAGGAGCCGGGGAACCGCCGGATAGTGGACAAAGCGCTGGGGCAATCCAGCCGTCCGTAGATTTTCAGTTTTCCGTTGCCGCCCAGCGTTCCAGGCGTCTCGGAGAGATATTGCTTTCCATCCGGACCCAGTAATTTATAAAGCTTCATGGTGCATCCTCCTGTTGATTGTTTTCTTCGTCCAACACTTTTTCCAGCAGGAAGGTAAGCAACGCCGCGATCTTTTCCAGATCAGTCCGATCCCCACCCTCCCGGACAATAAACTCCACCACCGCCCGGAACGCCGTGTTCCGGTCTATGCTGGTTTCCTCGTCGAACCGGTCCAGAATGCCTTGGGTGACCTCCAAAAGGGCTTCTTGTTCCGGCGTGAAGTCTGGTTCCAACATTTCCGCCAGCTCCTCGTTTTCCTGGAGCGTCTTGATTTTAAGGTACTCCTCATATTCGTCGGTGATCAGCTCCTGGAAATAGTTGATGCGGATGTGCAGCCGGTAACCCCCTCCGTCCACAAGGTCCACGTTGAGATAGTGGGCCTTTTCTCCAATGTCCTTGAGCAAGGCCATATCCTCCGGGTCGCAGAATTCCAACATGGGCACGATCACGTCGATGTGGGCGTCCCAGTGGGTGTAATCCACCACCCCATGGATTCTCCCAAAGTTGCGCTGGGCAAAAATGTCGCATTTCTCCAACAAATATTCGTAGTTCGCCTTGTCCTCCGGCACGATCACCTTGGGAATGGCGTCCAACTTCTTTTGAAAAGATTCAAAAAAACCGCCAGGTGCCACCATCTGCTCAAAGAGGAACTTGTCTTCCTCGCCGACGGACTGTTTTTCATAGTTGCGCTCAAACTCGATATTCTCCATGGTAACCACCTTTCTCTATTGTTGATCCCTTTCCTCTCCCCCACCCTCACTGTTGGCGCTTTCATTCAACAGGAAATCCCGGACAAACTGGGTGTTCTCCGCCAGATTCGTGGAGAAGAAAAACTTGGAGGGCGTTGCAGCGTATTCCTTTAGGAGCGTTAAGGCCCGCAGCCGGTCGGGCTTACTCATGGGGGACTGCTCCGCTAAAATGGAAACCTCGTTGATGTGGTAAAACACCTCCCGGTGGTGTTCCAACAAATACTGGAAGTCCTCCACCAGCTGGGCCACCAAAGGAGATTCCTCCGATAAGGCTTGGAGGTCCTTTTCCGAAATGGGGAAGGACTTTTGGGGCGGCTGCAAAAGGCCGGGAATGTAGCACAGCTTCTCCTCCGAGATGGGCCGGTCAAAGAGGACGAAGGTCTGCATCACCGGCTCCCGCTCCGCTGTGGACGCGGAAGTAACGGCGATCCCCTTTCGGTAATACACCCGGGAGGCCAAATATTTCTCATAGTTGGTGTAGAGGAAGAAGAAATTCCCCAGGGTATCTGTAAATGTGATGGCGATATTGCGGTTGAAGTTTGACAGGATGGGAACTCCACGGAGTTCCTTTTTTAGAGGCATGGCCCCTGTTTTGCCGGAAACAACGCTCTCCACCGTCAGGTCTGCCGTGAAACCGCCGTCCTTGGCCCGGGAGATCCCCAAAGTCATCCTGTGGAGAGTGGCGTCGTCCTCTTTATTGGAGAACAGGAATCCGTAGTAGGTGCCCAGGTAATCCGGGTCATCCAGCACCTTGTACTGGATGGAATCCGCCACTTTCTCCGCCGCGGGCATGGGCTTTTCCTGATTTTCCGGCGGGGAAAGAATGTAGGACACATCCAGTTTCCAGTACCGGCACACGGCC
>DXXH01000037.1:5157-5556 GCA_019416395.1 Clostridiales bacterium | reverse complement strand
GGCCAGCACACAAAACAGGTCCAAGGTGCTGTGGTTGGCGCTGCTCAACGTGTTCCGAAGGGTATCTATGTTGAGCGAAAACCCATAGGTATCGTTGAGGGTTTTGCACAGGCCCCGCACGGTGCCTCCCTGCTTTTGAAACTTCGAGTATTCCCCGCTCAGCCGGTTTTTGATTGCCATGGTGTACGCCTGTTTTTTCTCTGAATTGGTGATCACGCCGCTCCCTCCCACTCCCTGCTAGGGAAAGCTTGATTGTTAAATGTAGTATAGTAAAAAAACAACCGGACCGCAAGAAAAATCCGGGAAAATACCTCGTTTTTTAGGCAGGGAAACCTTGTCCCTTTGGCAGACAAGGACCCTGCCTTTTTGTACAATAAAAGCTAGAGAACACCTTATATC
>DXXH01000037.1:0-5147 GCA_019416395.1 Clostridiales bacterium | reverse complement strand
TATCATCTGCCCAGCGGCAGCAAAGAAAAAAACCGCTGCTGAGCAGGCTGAATTCCCATGGGTTTTTCCCCCATAAAGATAAATAGGCCCCTCTCACGGCGGTAAGGAGAACCGCCATGGGAGGAGCCTTTTTCTATGCCCGCTGCCGCGGACCGCCTGCCTGGATTTGAAAATCCACCATTTCAAATTCCAGGAGGTTGCGGTTATGAGCAAGCAGCAAGAAAAGCAAAATCAGTTTACAATCTACGTCCAGGGGCAGGCTGTGCCTGTCAGCGAAGAGGTTTACCGGGTCTATCACCATTACGAACGGAAAGAGGAGTACTTCTCCTGCGACCGGAAACGAGGCAAATTCCAGCAGGACACCGGCACGTTCCTGCCCGCTCGAGAGGATTCCTACGACCGGCTTCTGGAGCAGGACCAGCAATTCGCCAGCCCGGATGTTTCCACGGAGGATCAGGCGGTTTCTGAGATTTGGCTAGAATCCCTGGCTCGGTGCCTGACTCCTGAGGAACGGGAGCTGCTTTATAAGCTCTACTTCCAGGGGAAAACGGAGCGGGAAACCTGCAGAGAGCTGGGGATCTCCAAGTCGGCCCTTCATAGGCGAAAAGTGAAGCTACTGGAAAAGATAAAAAGTTTTATTGAAAAAGAGTCATAAAATGAGAACCAAACCACCTTTCTCAGCGGGAAAGTAAGTGAGAGGGATTGAACCCTCTCGCGCACCTTGAAAACTGAAGATACGGCATTATCGGTACATAACCTGCCCACGAGCGACACAGGCGCGCCGCCAGGACCGGCAGCTAGGACTGCCGCCAGCGATCTACGCCAGCCTGTACTCCTAAGGTGGCACTTTGGACGCCATGACTGGGTGGGGGCACAATGATACTTCCTCACGGCCTCCCAAGGACTAGGGGGGAACCCTGCGGCGTGCGAGAAATACGGCGCTGTGGAGTTATGACAGCCGCTGCCAGCGGAGACCAGGGCGCGGATAATGTCCCCATCGCCAGGGATGCGTGGCAAATATGGCGAGCTTGTTAGTATGAGAATAGAATTCGGGCGCACGGGAAAGCCTTCCCGCGCGCCCATTCATACTATAAAAAAGGAGTATACATGATGAAACTAAACACACACGCAATTGCGATAAAACTGGTTCACATGATGGTTTGCAATGGCCTCATTGACCAAAGCATATATCTTCAAATTTTGAACCGATACGGCTAACTTGTCAAGGATGACAACCCGGCCGTCCATATCCTCAACAAACGTGGCTTTCCTCGTTATACTCTAGGCACAAAGGAGGAATTCCCATGAATAGAACACAACAACGATACTTTGGAAATCTCACGCTAGACCCCAACCGGGAGCGCCGTATTGTCTACTACGGACGAGTGTCCACCGAACACGACGCGCAGCTGGATGCCTTGGAAAACCAGATGCAGTGGTACGAGGACCAGACAAAGTACCATCCCAACTGGACTGTAGTAGACCGGTACATCGACGAAGGAATTACCGGGACTTTGGCCAAAAAACGCCCTGCCTTTATGCGTATGATCGCCGACGCAAAAAAGAACAAGTTCGACCTTATTGTTACTAGAGAGGTCTGCCGGTTCGCCCGGAACACCGTAGATACCTTGGTGATCACACGGGAGCTGAAGGATTATGGCATTGAAGTGTACTTCGTTTCTGACAACATCTGGACCATGGACGGCGACGGCGAACTGCGGCTGACCATCATGGCCACACTGGCCCAGGAAGAAAGCCGGAAAATATCGGAACGTGTCCGGGCAGGACAGGCTGTCAGCCGGGAAAATGGCGTGTTGTACGGCAATGGGAATATCATCGGTTACGATCGGGTAGGCGGCACTTATGTAATCAATCCCGAACAAGCTGAGACAATTCGCATGGTGTTTGAGCTGTATTCTCAGGGGTTAGGAGAAAAGGAGGTGGTTAACGAGCTGACCCGCCGGGGCCGCAAAGATGGTCACGGAAACGTCAAGTGGTCCTGTGTCAAGATCAGCCGGATTCTCCGAAACGCCACCTATATGGGGTACATCGGCTACAATAAATCCAAGGTCAACAATTTCTTAGAGAAGAAACGCATCAAGAATCTGGACGAAAGCACGTTCATTCTAAAAAAGGGAGACTTCGAACCCATTGTGAGCGAAACCCTTTGGAGGCAGTGCGAAGAAATCCGAAAGAGCCGGATCCGTACCCTTCAGATGCCTTCTGGTGAGGAACGCAGGCAGGGCACAAGAATCATTCAGCACCTTTGGGTGCGAAAACTTCGCTGCCGCTGCGGCGCAGGCTACAACCGATTCAAATGGAGGGTTCTACAGGACGGAACTCCTGTCTATGGGTACCAGTGCAATTACCGCACACAGAATCCTGCCAAGAGTTTTGTTGAGAAGAACCATCTTGCAGGGCAAAAAAGCTGTGATGCCATTTCCATCTGCGAATGGAAACTAGACCTGATGGCCAAACAGATCTTTGACAAGCTTTGGGGTGATCAACAGGAGGCGGTCTTAAAAGCCTGTCAAATGGTGGAATCCTGTCTGCGCAGCTCCGCAGCTCAAACTGTCAAGGACCAGGAAAACTTCCGTCAGACCATGGAGAAGTTAGAGCAGCGGATGCTAAACCTGGCGCAAATGCGTGCAGACGGGGAGCTGACAAAAGACCAGTATCAAAAACTTTACGCCCAGGCTGCCAAAGAATTGGAAGCCCTCCAGCGGCAAAAGGCCCAGCCGGAAGAAATCGACGAACAGAATCAGCTGGACCTGAAAGCCATCCGCCAAGGGCTCTCCAAAATGGTGGACACCTCTTCCCCACGGATCTCCGAAGAATTGATCGACGAATTTGTGGAAGTAGTCACACCGGTGGCAAACCACCATTACCGGTGGAAGATCAGCATGGAAAACCTGAAACAGGGTGCCCAGCGGGCCAACCTGCTGGAGCCGGAAAACCCGCCGGTACTCACCTTTACCATCGATTTTGAGGCCGCAAAGCAGTACAGAAGAATGAACAAAATGCCAGCGCAATTTCGCCATAATAATTGGACAGATCTAACAGTTGAGGTCTTTTTATGACTTACAAAAATTTAGTCAAAAATAACGAACAGACGCACCGTTTTTGGCGGCGCGCCTGTTCAATCAATACAAAAAATTCGCGATTTTTCCCGAATTACTTGTCCATCGCACGGGGTGCTTTAATAGCAGCCTGAGCAGCAGCCAGACGAGCGATCGGAACACGGAAGGGAGAGCAAGACACATAGTTCAGGCCAGCATTGTGGCAGAACTCGATGGAGCTGGGATCGCCACCATGCTCGCCGCAGATGCCCAGAACAATGTCGGGACGGGTCTTGCGGCCCTTGTCGGCAGCCATCTTCACCAGCTGGCCAACACCCTCCTGGTCCAGACGGGCAAAGGGATCGTTCTCGTAGATCTTGTTCTCGTAGTAAGCGCCCAGGAACTTGCCGGCGTCATCACGGCTGAAGCCGAAGGTCATCTGAGTCAGGTCGTTGGTGCCGAAGGAGAAGAACTCGGCCTCTTCCGCGATCTTGTCAGCGGTCAGAGCAGCACGAGGAATCTCGATCATGGTGCCAACCTTATACTTCAGATCCACACCAGCCTCAGCGATGATCTGGTCAGCAGTGTCAGTAACCGTCTTCTTGACGAACTTCAACTCCTTGACCTCGCCTACCAGAGGAATCATGATCTCGGGAACAATGTTCCAATCGGGATGAGCCTTCTGCACGTTGATAGCAGCCTTGATGACAGCCTCGGTCTGCATTGCAGCGATCTCAGGATAGGTGACAGCCAGACGGCAGCCACGATGACCCATCATGGGGTTGAACTCGTGCAGGGAAGCAATGATGGCCTTGATGTCGTCAACACTCTTGCCCTGAGCCTCAGCCAGCAGCTCGATGTCCTTTTCCTCGGTGGGAACGAACTCGTGCAGCGGGGGATCCAGGAAACGAATGTTAACATGACGGCCGCCCAGAGCCTCATACAACTGCTCGAAGTCGCCCTGCTGCATGGGCTCCAATTTCGCCAGAGCAGCCTTGCGCTCCTCTACGGTGTCAGAGCAGATCATCTCACGGATCGCAGCAATACGATCGGGATCGAAGAACATGTGCTCGGTACGGCACAGGCCGATGCCCTGAGCGCCAAAGGCCACAGCCTGCTTGGCGTCGCGAGGAGTATCAGCGTTGGTACGGACTTCCATCTGACGATACTTGTCAGACAGTTCCATGATACGGCCAAAATAGCCGCCCTCGGTGGAAGCGGGAACGGTGGGCAGAGCCTCGCCGTAGATGTTACCGGTAGTGCCATCCAGGGAGATGTAGTCGCCCTCATGGTACTCACGGCCAGCCAAGGTGAACTTTTTGTTGGCTTCGTCCATCTTGATCTCGCCGCAACCGGAAACGCAGCAAGTACCCATGCCACGGGCCACAACAGCCGCATGGCTGGTCATGCCGCCGCGCACGGTCAGAATGCCCTGAGCGTACTGCATGCCCTCGATATCCTCGGGGGAAGTCTCCAGACGCACCAGAACAACCTTCTCGCCAGCCTTGCCCTGCTCAACAGCGTCCTCAGCGGTGAAGACGATCTTGCCGCAAGCAGCGCCGGGGGAAGCTGCCAGAGCGCTGGCAACAGGCTTCGCGGACTTCAAAGCGGCCGGGTCAAACTGGGGATGGAGCAGAGCGTCCAGCTGCTTGGGATCCAGCATCAGCAGAGCTTCCTGCTCAGTCTTCATGCCCTCGTCGATCAGATCGCAAGCGATCTTGATAGCGGCAGCGGGAGTACGCTTGCCGTTACGGGTCTGCAGCATGTACAGCTTGCCGTTCTCCACGGTAAACTCCATGTCCTGCATATCGTGATAATGGCTCTCCAGCAGGTTGCAGACTTCCTGGAACTGCTTGAAAGCCTCGGGGAACTTCTCAGCCATCTGGGAGATGGGCATGGGGGTACGGATACCGGCCACCACGTCTTCGCCCTGAGCATTGGTCAGGAACTCACCGAACAGTTTCTTCTCACCAGTAGAGGGGCTGCGGGTAAAGGCCACGCCAGTACCGCAATCGTCGCCCATGTTGCCGAACGCCATCATCTGCACGTTGACAGCGGTGCCCCAGGAATAGGGGATCTCGTTCATGC
>DXXH01000036.1 GCA_019416395.1 Clostridiales bacterium | reverse complement strand
CTGCAGTTCCTGTTTGCTAATGGGTAGCACCTCCATCACACGTTGTTCTCAAGCTATTTGGCGCGGAAGGCGGCCACTTTCCAAAAGGGAAAGCAAAAGCGGGCAGAATTCCTTCTGCCCGCAAATCAATGCCCATTCTCACCGGCCCCATAAGGCCGCCGGACCGAACTCCCAGCTTCTTATAGCGGAATCCCTGTCCTGGGTTATTGACCTGTGTCAGACGGTACTGCACGGGTGGGAGCCGCCGGCTCCGCTTTGTTTTACCGAGAAAATATTATAATCCCTGTACCCTCTTCTGTCAAGAGGAATCCACTATTTTTCACTGAATTTTTAGGAACAAACCTGCTCTACAACCTGCCCGAGGCACAAAACCGCGGACGGCGCGTTGCCGAATTTCTGCGCTGGGAGTAAGCGAAGCGCACGCTCCCGCGTCTTGCCTGGAGCGCAGCTCCCGGACGGCGCGTTGCCGAATCCCTGCGCCGGGAGTAAGCGAAGCGCACGTCCCCGCATCTTGCCTGGAGCGCAGCTCCCCGCGACTTGCCCGGGGCGCAGACCCTAACGACCCGCCCGAGGTGCAATCCCGCGGACGGCGAGTGACCGAATCCCTGCGCTGGGAGTAAGCGAAGCGCACGCTCCCGCGTCCTGCCTGGAGCGCAGCTCCCACAACCCGCCCGAGGTGCAATCCCGCGGACGGCGAGTGACCGAATCCCTGCGCTGGGAGTAAGCGAAGCGCACGTCCCCGCGACTCGCCTGGAGCGCAGCTCCTTAGTGGATATCGTACACGCTGCGCAGACGCAGGTTCTCCGTGCTTCCGGAAAGTACCTTCACCCGGGTTTCCCCAGCGTTCATGTCGAAATAATTGTCGGAAAGCAGCAGGTCCTCGTTCTCGTTTTGGATCTCCACGCTCTTGGCGTAGGCTTTGGCGCTCACCACAATCTCGTCCCCTTCCACACGGCAGGAAAGCTGGGGATCTACATAGTGGAAATACTTGGGCATGGAGAAAATCACCGTGCCACCGGAAATCCGCTGGCCGTTCTCGAACAGATCATAGCTTACGTAATCCGAGAAAATATCCACATCGGGCAATTCCACCTTATCCAGCCACACACTGGACAGGGCGGGAACTGTCAGGGAAATAGTCTCCTCGCGCTGAATCGTCCCCTTGTTGTCCCGCAAGGCCCATTTTACAATGCAAGCCCGCTCCTGCCGGGTCTCGTTGGAAACGGACAGCCGGATGCTCTTTTCCATATCGTAGGGCTCGGCGTTCACGTTGGGTTCCTGAGAGAGCATGCCCTCTTCGCAGCAGGACAAAAGCACCGGTGCAAAGAACCGCTTGGCGTAGTAGTGAAGAGCCTTCCAACGGCCGGTGTAGTCGATGGACGCCCAGGAAGCTACCGGCCAGCAGTCATTGAGCTGCCAATACACAGCGCCCATGCACACGCCCCGGATCCGACGGAAATGCTCCACGCCATAGCGAATGGCGTCGGCCTGCAACAGCTGGGAAGCATACAGGAGCGTTTCAAAGCTGGTGGGATACAGATACATCTGTTGGAGATAGGCCATGGTAAGCATGCTGCCCCGAGAGCACCGCTGATGCTTTTCCATCACGTAGGAGAACAGGTTCCAGTCCTGAGGCTCGCTGAAGGTCTCAATGGTCTTCATGCAAGGCAGGGACTCAAACCCGAATTCCGAAAGATACCGGAACTGATGCTTCCGATAGGCGGAGAAAGGCAGCATGCCGTGCCACACCGCCCAGTAGTGCACGTCGCCCCGGGTGGAGTCGTTGGGATCGTCAAACCCGCCGCCGCTGGAAGGACTGGCCGGCCAATAGAAGGTGTCCGGATCGTACTTCCGCAGCACTTCGGGAATCAAATACTCGTACATGCGGATATAGTCCGCCTTCTGTCTGGGATTGCGCACCCATTCGCCCTGGTCCACGAACATTTCCATCTCATTATTGCCGCACCACAGCCCCAGGGAAGCGTGATGCCGCAGCCGCCGCACATTGTCAATGGCTTCCGCCCGGATATTCTCCGCAAACTCGGGAGTCAGGTTGTACACAGCGCAGGCGAACATGAAGTCCTGCCACACCAACAAGCCCAGCTCGTCACAGGCGTCATAGAAAGCGTCGTCCGGATAGTAGCCGCCGCCCCACACACGGACACAGTTGAAGTTGGCCGCCACGCACTGCTCCAGCAAATGGTGGGTGCGCTCCGGGGTGACCCGGGAAAGAATGTTGTCTTCCGGGATATAATCGGCGCCCATGGCGAAAATCTGCACGCCGTTGACCTCATGGGCAAAGCTCTCGCCATACTCGTCCTTCTCAATGTGCATGGTCAAGGTGCGCAGGCCAATCCGCCGCTGCCAGGAATCCAGTTCCCGGCCATCTGCAAAGATAGTTACCTTTACAGTGTACAGGGGCTGTTCCCCATAGCCGTGAGGCCACCAAAGCTCCGGGTGCTCAATGAGGATTTCCTTGGGAGAACCCTCGTATTCAGACACATTCCCTTGAGGATCTGTAATTTTGACTGTATAGGTAATATCCTTTACATCTATGTAGCTCATTTCCGGTTCCAATTCCAGCTTGACCCGGCCATGCTGGTGATGCTGGCGGATATGGACGGAATCCAGTTTTGCGCCATTGATTCCCAGCAGGTACACGGGCCGCCAAATACCGGCGTCCGGCAGATGAGGTCCCCAGTCCCATCCAAACATGCAGTGGGCTTTCCGCAGGTTGGCAAAGCCTCTCATGGCGTCGGAGCTGCCGTCTGCGGGATTTTCCTCATACTTCTCCCGGATCCATTTGGTGGGGGAATAGAGCTTGACTTCCAGCCAGTTTTCCCCGGATTTCAGAATCCCCGCCACATCGAATTCAAAGGTGCGGTGCATGTTCTCCACATGGGCCAGCAGCACCCCGTTCAGGCGGATATCCGCCACCGTATCCACGCCCTCAAAGCGCAGCACCTGATGGGGGCAATCTAGAATGCCTTCTTCCGGAGTAAAGCTCTCCGTATAGAGAAAATCGTTTTCCATCAGCGCCAGGGCCTCAAGCTCGTTGTCACGGTAATAGGGATCCTTCATTTTCCCCGCCGCCAACATATCCGCATACACCGATCCCGGGACTTTCGCCTGAATCTTCTCCCCCTTGTTTGAAGGTTCCAGGGTCCATTGTTCCGTAAGTTTTTGAATAATCATAAATTCCTCCCTGCCGGTCTTACCGGCCCATTCCAATTATAAGGTATAGCAAATCTATCCCTTTCACAATCTTATCACACACCTTGGGAATGTCAATGGACGATTTCACACTTTTTTCGCCATGGTCCGGATACTGGCCCGGTTTAGCCAAGTGGAATACAGGATCAATTCTCCCACCTGGTATCCGGAAACCTCTTCCATCGCCGTTCCATACAGCTGAAGCTGGGTCTCATACCTGGACCACAGCTCTTCCATATCCTTCACCCGGTCCGTTTTAAAGTCGATGATGTGCAGTTTTCCACCTTCCACAAAGGTGCAGTCCACAGCTCCTTGAAGAATCACTTCTTCCCCGTGATCCCCCACCTCTGGCCCCAACATGGTGGCGGGAATCACCGCGGTAAAACGCCGTTCCTTTTCCACCTCTTGCGAAGCCAGGACCCGCTTGCCCAAGGGGCTTTCCAAGAATTTCTCCACCCTGGCCAGGTCCACCACTTCTCCCTGTTCCGGAGTGAGCAGCGCCATGTTCACCAGCCGTTCCCGCTCCTTTTCAGGATCTTTACCAGCCGCGGCAAAATCCGCGAACTGCATAAAGGCATGCAGCGCTGTGCCCCGTTCCGCCGGGGTCATGCCCTGCTCTCCCAGCCAAGCGGGCCGTGACAAGGTGATCTCCCGGCTAC
This sequence comes from Clostridiales bacterium, assembly GCA_019416395.1. Taxonomy (GTDB): domain Bacteria; phylum Bacillota; class Clostridia; order Oscillospirales; family Acutalibacteraceae; genus Acutalibacter. The sequence continues at coordinate 18,665 of DXXH01000036.1, read as the reverse complement.
CGTCCCGTTCCGACGCCAGCTTGGAAGCCGCCACCTTGGCGGGAATCTCTACCGCCTGCTGATAGGGATAGGTAAACGAGGTCTGGGCCACCAGCCGCTGATACAGCTCCTGATCCGGCGGCTCCGGCGCAGGCTGGGCCTGTTCCGTCTCCTTCTCCTGAGGCTGGTACTGGCTGAACCCAATTTTCCAAGGAGAATAATCCCCCTGGGACACACAACCTGCCGGCGCTCCCGTTTCACGGCGCAAATCGGCACCGTCCGGGTGACAGAGAGCGCACAGCAACAACCATTGGGCGGTGTTTTTCCCACGGCGTACTGTGTAGGGAGCCGGCCCCTGTTCCGTCAGCTCCAGCGCCAGCTTTCCCGCTGTGCGGTAAGGATCTTCCCACGACCCTACCAGGATCAGCTTTTCCTTGGCCCGGGTCAGAGCCACGTAGAGGATCCGCAATTCTTCTGCGGAAGAGGACCGGGCTGTCTCCAGATCGATGGCTTCCCGAGCAGTGGTGGTAAACCGGGCGGAACGCTTCCGGTCCCGCAATTTTACTCCCAGCCCCAATTCCGGGTGAAGTAAAATCTCCGCCCGCTGGTCCGTGACAAAATTCCGTCCGCATCCTGCCACAATGCACACGGGAAACTCCAATCCTTTGGATTTGTGAATGCTCATAACAGTGACGGCATTCCGGTCTTCAGGGGGCAATTCCGCCGCCTGCAAATCGGAATTGTTCTGTTTCAGCCTGTCTAAAAACCGGACAAACCCCGACGCCCCATGGTAACCGGAGCTTTCATAATCCCGGGCGTATTTTTCCAGCAGCCTCAGGTTGGCCAGCCGCTCTTCCCCACGTTCCATGGAAAGCACCATATCCGGATAGCCTGTTTTGCTGTATAGGTAATTGAGAAAGGCGTCGGACGCCATGGTGGCGGCCACTGTGCGGTACCGGCCAATTTCTTCCACAACTTGTTTGCAGCGGGGATCGGATTCCGCCGCCCGCAGCAAGGAAATATACACCGGCACATCCCGGCTTTCCAGCCGCAGCCGGGCGGCATCGTCAGCGGTGAACCCATACAGGGGACTCATCAGCACGGAAAGCAAGGGGATATCCTGGTTAGGGTTGTCAATCACCCGCAACAGGGACAGCATCACGCCGATTTCTGCAGTCTTGAAAAATCCGCCCGCCACCGACGCTCTGGCCGGGATCCCCCGAGCTTGCAGCTGCTGGGCGTACGCATGGGCGTATTGGTTGGCGCTGCGCAGCAGGATACAGAAGTCCCCGTAATTGGCCGGGCGCTCCCCGTCCTTATCCCACACGGTGAAGCCCCCTTCCACCAGCTCCCGGATCCGCCCTGCGATCCAGGCGCCTTCCGCTTCTTCCGCAGATACGCCGCCGCTGCGGGAGATCCATTGCAGTTCTGTCTCGCACCCTGCTTTCGGGGGATATTCCGCCCCGCACACCAGCCGGTCTTCTTCCGTGTAATCCATATCCCCGGCAGCTTTGGTCATCAACCGGGAAAACACAAAGTTCACCGTATTGGTCACCTCTGCCCGGGAACGGAAATTCCGGTCCAGCACAATGGACGCCGGGTACTGGTCCTTCTGCCGGTCATATTTTTGAAACGCTTCCCGACAGCGGAGAAAAATCTCCGGCATGGCCCGGCGGAATCCGTAAATACTCTGCTTTACGTCCCCCACCATGAACAGGTTTTTCCCCTCTTTGGATACCGCCCGGAACAGGGAGTCCTGCACCTCGTTGATGTCCTGGTACTCGTCGATCATGATCTCGTCAAACCGGGAAGCCACCTCTTTCGCTGCCGGAGTAGGCGTCCCGTCCTCTTCCAGAAACAAGCGAATGGCCTCGTGCTCCAAATCGCTGTAGTCCAGAAAATTCCCTGCCCGCTTTTTCTCCTTATACCGCTGGGCAAAGGCTAACGTCAGTTCTTGCAGGCTTTTTACCAGCGGGGCGGTCTGGGCGGTCTCCCAGGCGCACGCTTCCCGGTCCGCGGAAAAATACTTTTCCAGCTCTTTCGCCGTCCGCTTGCCCTCTTCCCGGAAAGCTTCCAGCCGCTCTTTCAGGGAGTCCTGGTCGTGTCCCCGAAGGGTCCCTCGCCGGGCCGGGGCAAACGCCCCCACTGCCTGGCAAAGCTGGTCCCATTCCCCGGCCACTGCCAATTGCTCCATAGCAGCAAAGGCTTGCCGGTCCTTTTCCAGCGCCCCGGCATAGGCTTTTTCCACTGCCGAATCTTCCTTGCACTCTTCCAACGCTCTGGCAAGCAGCCCTTGGCAGTGGGAAATACCTTCCCGGGCGTACTCCAGGATCACCCGCTCCCAGGGGGAAAGCTGTTTCCGCTCTTCTTCCCCCGGAAAATACATGGCCACCTTCTCTTCCAGCCAACGCTCCGGGAAAGGGTGGCTCTGCATAAACCGGTACAGCGTCAAAACCATTTCCATCAGCCGGCGGTCGTCCCGCTCCCCGGCAAAGGCGTCTGCCAAACGTCCCACCGTACCTGCCTCGAAAGCTTCCTGCAGCACCTCGTTCAAGGCGGCATTGACCAGCTCCTCTTCCTGCTTGTCGGACACGATTTTGAAATCCGGGGAAAGGTCTAGCAAATGGAAAAACTCCCGAACCATCTCGGCGCAAAAGCTGTCCACCGTCCCGATATGGGCCTGGGAAAGCAAAATGCTCTGCCGCCGCAGATGAGGGTCCCCCGGTGTTTCCCGGAGCATATCGTGAAGCCGCTTTTCCAACCTGGCCCGCATTTCCGCCGCAGCCGCTTTGGTAAATGTGACGATCAGCATTCTGTCGGCGGACGTGGGATTTTCCGGATCGGTCAGCCGCTCAATCGCCCGCTGTACCAACACCGCTGTTTTCCCCGATCCCGCCGCGGCAGCTACCAGCATCGTGCCCCGCCGGGCGGCGATGGCGTCCTGCTGGCTTTCTGTCCAACGCATCTCAGCCATGATCTTCCTCTCCTTCCCCCAATGCTTCTTTCATGTGGCGCAGCGCTTCCTGCGGCGTGAGTTTTTCCTGCTCCACATCCTTTTCGCCGTATTCTTTTCCGCACACCGTTCCATAAGGACACCAGCGGCAGGGATTGTGGTTTTTCAGGTTGGGAACAGCTTCCACCCAGCCCTTCAGCAGTTCATCGCCCATGGCGGCGATCAGCTGCTTGGAATACCGCAATACGATCTGGAGCTGGTCCCGGTCCAGCACCGAGCTGAACCTGCCCAGGCTGCCGTCCTTGTTCAGGGAAGCCGGAATAAACTTTCCATGAGCCCCGGCTTCCATGGCCTGAATGATCTCCTGGTCGCTTAAAACCACCCCGCTCATTTTCAGCTGTTTGTCCGCTTCCGCCTTGATTTTATCCTCTTGAGCGCCCCGTTCCACGGAAACAGAAGGCTCTGCCGCCGGCATGTACAGGATCCCCGCCGGCTCTTCCCGGTGATTCTCCACTAGCGCCGCCAAATACACCAGCATCTGCATATTCAACCCGTAAAAGGCGTCCACCAGCCGGAAATCCTTTTTCCCGGTCTTATAGTCGATCACCCGCACATACCTTTGGCCCTGGGCATCGGTGTAGGTATCCACCCGGTCGATGGTCCCGCCCACGGTGACCATTCCCTGCTCCGTGGGGATCTTTAAAGGCGGGGCGTCCTTTCCGTACCCCAGCCCCCATTCCAAATGCTCCGGCACAAACTGGCTTTGGGCAAGTTCCTCTTCCACATGGCGGATCAGCTTGCAGGCGGACTGGGACAATCTCTCCAGCCGGTATTTCTCCCGGCTGCTGAGCAAATCCATACCCCCAAGATTTTCCTGGGCATACTGGAGAATCAATTCCCCTACCCGCTTTTCCAAATCTTCCTGGCTCCACTGGGCCCGTGTCTCAGGGTCTTCCCGGAATATTTTCTCAAATAAGTAGTGCATCAGTGTACCGTATTGGAGCACGTCCACCTCGGCGGTCCGCCGCTCTTTGGCGTTTAACCCATACCGGCAGAAATACTGGAACCGGCACTGGTAAAAGGTCTCCACCTGGGTGGGCGACAAAAACGGATGCTCCCCAAACAGCCCTTTGGCCAGCTGGGAATCTTCCACACGCTCTTCCCGTTTTCCAGAAGCCCGTTCCAGGGCTTCCACCCGTCCTTGATAGGCTGGGTCCTTTTCAAAAAGCTGCCGCAGCGCTCCCGCTGCACCGTCCGTGCCGGTAAACCGGGACGCCATTCTGGAAAAGGCTGCTTCCTTGGAATTGGCGAAGTACTCGTCGGGCAAATCCTTCCAGGGGCGCAGGGTGGGAAAAATCCCCAGCAGGGCGGAAACCAGCTCGCCGGGCTCCTTGTCTTCCCCATCGGCGGACCGGGGCCAACTCATGTACAGCCGTTCCGAAGGGGCACAAGCCACCGAATAGGCCAAGTACCGCTCTTCCATGGTCCTCTGCTCCAGAGGATCCCCCAACGGCAGATTGCGGGCAATCAGCTCCCGCCGTTCCGCGTCGGAAAACACCCCGCTGGACTTGGGCGCCAATGGGAATTCCCCCTGGGCAGCCCCGATAAGGAACGCTGCCCGGGGCGAGGACTGGCGCACCTGTTCCGCCGTGCCAAAAATCACCTGGTCCAGGGTCTGGGGGATTTCCGACACGTCTTCCCCTGCTATCACCTCTTTCAAAAGCTGGTAATACCGTTCCCGGGGAAGGGGTTTGTCCCCCAGTATGGCCCGCATCTGGTCCAGGGTTTCCATGAGCAGGTCCCAAATCCGCAGCTGCTTTTGGGAGAGGGCGTCTTCTCCCGCTTTCTCCAAAGACAGGCAATAAGCGGGCAGGTTTTCTTCCATACCATAGGCCATCAGCAGCAGGTACACTGCCTGGGAAAGCTCCGCCCCAGTGGCGTTTTTGGTCCGGGCATCAAACCGCTCCAAGGGCCCTATAAGCTTTTTCCGCAGATCATTCAGCTGGTCCAGCTTCGCCCAGTCCTCTTCCCCCCATTCTTTCCCGAATCCCTGGGGGTGCCGGACAAACTCCTGACGCCAGGCAGAACCGGTGAGTTTCCACAAGTAAGCGTAGTTTTCCAGGTCGGAGATCTCTTCGGTGGTGAATCCGGAGACCCCGGTTTTCAGCATCTCCAGCAGGGACTCCGTCTGGAACCCGGTGAGTACCGTCTCAAAGGCTCCTAAGGCGAACCGGGTAACAGGTTCCCCGTCCACCTTGGCAGGCTGGGACACAAAACAGGGAATCTCCCTTTTTTTCAATGCGGCGTCCAAACAGCCATAATACCGCTCCGGACTGCGGCAGATAATGGAAATCTCCCGGTAACGGTAGCCTTGCTCCATCACCAACCGCCGTATGGTGGACGCCACAAACTCCGCTTCCTCATAGGGGTCCCGGGCCTCAAACAGGGTGATTCCTTCGTGATCCTGGGAAACCATAGCTTCCCCCGCGCAGAACAACTGGGCTTCCACCAGCTTCAGGTTCTCGTTCTGAAACCGGGGCGCTCCGGTGAGCATGACAGGCGGCTGCACCTTTACCCCGTTTTCCTCGGCTGCGGCAGTCAGACGGCGGCGGGTACGGTCCACCAAAGCGAAAAGCCCTGTCCCCGTTTCGTCCAGGCCATCGGTGCACAACGCCACAACCACCTGGTCAGCACTGCACAGGATCCTGGTAAGCACCGCCAATTCCTGGGCGGTAAATCCCTCGAAGGAATCCACCGCCACGGTACAACCGGCAAAAAAGCTGCTGGTTTCCAGGGCCTGGGCCAACCGGGTCAGGTCGTCCCGGGAATCCAGGTAAGAGGCCGCCACCAGCGCGTCATATGTATCGTACAGCAAGGACAACTCGGAAAGCTTTTTCCCCAAGCCCCGGCCGCCCAAGTCACGAGAGGTTTGAAGCAATTCCTCTGAGGAAATCCCACACATCTTCATCTCGTTGACCGCCGTCAGCATCACATCGGTAATGCGGCCGCTTTTGGCCGCTGCGGCGTACACTTCCAGCCGGTCCTGGCAGGCTTCCACCGCGGAAGCCATCAAGATCCGCCTTCCCCCATCACTTAGTCTCCGGCCCACCGCTCCGCCTTCCTTTCGGAATACCGCTTCGGCCAACCGGGTAAAACTGTACACCGGAATGGAATTGCCCCGCACCGGGCCCGCCAGACGGAGCATAGCTTTTTCCGTCTCAAAAGTATACTGCTCCGGGACAATCATCACCGTGCCGCCAAAGCCTGCCCGGCTCCGGTCTGCCAGCAGCCGGCGCAAATATTCCGTTTTTCCGCTTCCTGCCCGCCCTAACACAAATTGCAGCAAAGCTCTCGCTCCTTTTCACCGTTTTCCCTTATGAAAACCGGGAAAGCATCTCGCCTTCCCGGAATTTTTTCAAACACTCTCCCAGTTTCTTCTCTCCAGAGAAAATCTTATGAACGCTCTCTCCTCAGAAAAGCTTTCGGGAGTGTTCCCATTATAACACATGAGGGTGGGACGGAAAAGTCCCATCAGTCCCGGAGCCAGTCCCGCAGCGCTTCCCAAAGCTCCACCGCCTTGAATTTTACCTCAAACTGTTCCGGGTTTTCCACGATCTCCCGTTCCGACTCCGGCAAAGTGAGGAGCAAATCCTCTTGGGTTTCCCCCGCCGCAGGCAAACACAAAGAGGGAAACACCACGCACCACCAGTTTTTTCCCGCCCCCTTGCCCAGGGTTACCCGCAATGTCCGGTACTGCCCCGCCGGCAGCCGGAACGAGCCATAATCCCGGGTGGAAAAATACATCTCTGTCATCTCAACCTTGGCCGAGTAGTCCATACCTTGCTCCCGCAGCGTTTCCCTGGCTGTGTCCCCCAAGGTTTCCAAATGCGTGCAAAGCAGGGAACTGGCTTCTTCCATGGTCTGAGCGCCACCGTACCAATGAGCGGCTTCTTCCAGCACCGCGTCCCGTACCATCAGCTTTACCGCCTGGTCCTCTTCCGAATCGGAATTGGCGATCACATGGAGCCGCACCACATTTTCCGGCAGCTCCCCGCAGGCCGCCGCAAAGGGGAAAAAACTGGCCAGCACCGCCAAAACAAAGCCGCACAGCAAAGCTCTTCCCAAAAGTTTTTTCCATTCCGTATGTTCCATTGCTTTCATGGCAAATCCTTCCTTTCCTGTTCTGGGGAGAGTATGGCTCCTTTCTTTTGGGCTTATGCGGGTACCATTTGACAAAGATGATATAATATTCCCAGCGATCAAACCCACGGGCGGAACCGCCGCCCCGGACAAACCCGCCCCAAAGGCGGAAACTCACTTGAGAAAGGTTGCTTTTATGCTGGATATTCTTTTGGATGCTATCCTGGACACGGTCAAAACCCTGCCCTTTTTGTTTGGGGCGTATCTGCTCATTGAATTTTTGGAACACCGGGCCAGCGAAAAGCTTACCGGTGCTCTGGCCCGTCTGGGTCCCTTCGGCCCGGTGGGCGGCTCCGTACTGGGGTTGATTCCCCAATGCGGCTTTTCCGTGGCGGCCGCCAATTTTTACGCCGGCCGGCTCATCACCCCCGGCACACTGGTGGCTGTATTCCTGGCTACCAGTGATGAGGCCTTGCCCATACTGATTTCCCACCCGGAAGCTTTGCCGGACCTGCTTCTTCTGCTGGGAGTCAAATTCCTTTCAGGCACTGTCTTTGGCCTGCTGACGGATCTGGTGTGGAAGCGCCTTCCCCACGGGGAAACCCAGGCCCCCTTTCATGACCTCTGCAAAGACTGCGACTGCGAGCATCACGGCATTTTCCACTCCGCCCTGGTCCATACGGTCCGCATCGCCCTGTTTTTGCTTCTTGTCAATCTGGTGCTGGGCGGAGCGATCCACTTGGTGGGCGAGGAACGGATTTCCCAGGTGCTTCTCTCCGGCAGTATTTTCCAACCCCTGGTGGCAGCTCTTATCGGGTTTATCCCCAACTGCGCTTCCTCTGTCATCCTGACGGAACTGTACCTCTCCGGCTCTTTGTCCTTTGGGGCTGTGGTGGCCGGACTGTGCACCGGCGCTGGGCTGGGCCTGGCTGTACTGTTTAAATACAACCATCACCAGAAAGAGAACCTGTTCCTGGTAGTTGCCCTCTATGTGGCAGCCGTGGTTACTGGCCTGGTGTGCGGCATTTTCCTGGTCTGAGTCAAATTAGAGAAAAAGTTGAACTTTTTCCCTTAAAATGCTCCTTAGGAAAAAGGAGGGATTCCATGGCTTACCGGATTTTGGTGGTGGACGATGAAGCCGACATTCTCCATTTGCTGGAAGATCTGTTTACCCGCAGAGGCTATCAGGTGCTCACCGCTCACAACGGGCAAGAAGCCCTGGAGCTTTGCGCCCAATCGCCGGACTTGATCCTTTTGGACGTAAACATGCCGGATATGGACGGCTTCTCCCTGTGCAGACAGGTGCGGGATTTTGTCCACTGCCCCATTCTATTTCTCACCGCCCGCATCGAGGACGCGGACAAGGTCATGGGCTTTGCCGCCGGGGGTGACGACTACATTTTAAAGCCTTTTTCCAGCCAGGAACTTTTGGCCAGGGTAGCTGCCCATCTGCGCCGTGAAGAACGGCGTCAGGGCCAGGCCCAGGTGAAATTTGACCGGGGCCTAGTCATCGACTACGGCGCCAAGTGTGTGTACCAAAATGGGGAACCTGTCCGGCTGGCAAAAAAGGAATTTGAAATCGTGGAACTCTTGTCCATGCACCCGTCCCAGGTGTTTGACCGGGAGCGGATTTACGAATCCGTCTGGGGCTGGGACAGCGAAGGGGACAGCTCTGTGGTGGCGGAACACATTCGGCGGATCCGGACAAAACTGGCCGCTGCCGGCTGCGGGGAACGGGTGGTCACCGTATGGGGCGTGGGGTACAAATGGCAATAAATCCTTTTCAAAAAGGGAAATCTCCAGAAAAGAAGCCCCGGCGGCAGCGGACTTCCCTGCGGGGCGCCTTGATTTTCACCACCCTATTGTGTTCCCTGGCAGGATTCGCGGCCATCATGCTGGAAAGCTACGCCTTGGAGAGAACCCGAAATTTTCTGTACTACACCTATATCACCCCCTATTACGCCAATGAAGATCCTTCCAGCTCCACCTATTACGTGGTTTCCCCCGACGGAAAAACCCTTTACGTGGAAAGTTCCATGCCTTACGCCTATGTAGACCCGGACACCGGGGAAATTTATCCCATAGAGACCACTTCCCCATCCCAGTTCATTCCGGAAGGCCCGAAGCGCTTTTTCTATGAAAACCTTGACAAAATTGCCCTGGTCACCTTTGTTCTCACCGCGTTGCTCTGTTTTGTGGCGGACGCCTGGTGGTTTTACCGTTGGAAACTCAAACGTCCCCTGGCCATTCTAAATGCGGCGTCCCGGAAAATCTCCCAAAACGACCTGGATTTCCGTATCCATGTTCCCAGCGGCGACGAGCTGGGGAGACTGTGCCAATCCTTCGAAACCATGCGGGCGTCTTTAGAGGAAAACAACCGTTCCCTGTGGACAGCCGTAGAAGAACGCAAACGGCTAAACGCCGCCTTTTCCCACGACTTGCGCACACCGCTGACAGTTTTACAGGGATACAGCGACTTCCTGCTGGAAGCCCTGCCTTCCGGGGAACTTTCCCCGGAAAAGACGGTGTCCACCGTCTTGACCATGAAACGAAGCCTGACCCGCTTGCAGCGCTATGTGGAAAGCATGAATTCCCTGCAAAAGCTGGAAGATGTAACGGCCCACAAAGTATTTGTCCCCTTTTCCACCCTGTGCGCTCAACTGGAAGAAACGGGGGAAATCCTCTGGGGAAAAGAACATTTTCACCTTGTGGCGCAAGGAAATGGGACGATTTATTTAGACACCGAGCTGGTGTTCCCAGTTTTTGAGAACCTGCTTTCCAACGCCAAGCGCTACGCCAAAAGCGAAATCCAAGTGAATGCCTGTGTCGCCCTGCCGTTTTTCCAGCTCACCGTCACCGACGACGGTCCCGGATTTCCACCTATCGCGTTAAAGCGCGCCACAGAACCCTATTACCGGGGAGATAAAACAGGGCAGGAAGAGGAACTCCATTTTGGGCTGGGGCTTTACCTGTGCCGAGCACTCTGCGAAAAACACGGGGGATTTATAAAACTGGAGAATGCCCCCCAAGGTGGAGCCAAGGTCACCGCCTACTTTGAGGCGCAGACTCCTTAGATAAAAACAGGCCTGGAGAAGTGTTCTCCAGGCCTGTTTTTTATTGTTTTTCCAATCCTATTTTTCGGACTGTTCTTTCAATCCCTGCCAACGGGCATACAGCACAGAATCTATCGCAGCTACAATCAGCGCCACACAGGTTACTGTAATCATCAGCCACTGAGGAAGAAGCAATCCCACCAGGCTCACGACTCCTGCGGCTATCAAGAGCTTTCCGCCAAACCGTTGGCTTTTCACCCAGACTTTCTCACTTGCCAAGGTCCACTTGGTACGCACTCCAAACCAGGAATTCGGTTTGACCAAAGGCATGGCCGCTCCTTGAGCAATGAACAGTAACCCCACGAACAGAAACACGATTTTAAGTCCGATCTCCGGGACATCTCCCAAGCTTTCCACCTGAGCCCAAGCGGTGTACAGAAAGAAGTAATCCACCACATTGAACACCAGCAAGCCTATAACCCCGCAGATCAGCACAATCCGGTAGCCCGTTCTATCGCTTCCCCAAATTTTCATGGAAGCTGCTTTGGCGGTCCCCAGCATCAAGGCTCCAAAGGGCAAAATCATCAGCGGGAAAATGAAACACTCATATTTACTTCCCCACCTGTCCACTTCTCCGGAAGCCCCGTAATGAGCGGGGATAGTCTCCGGCAAAAACCAGGTCACCATCACCCAGGATACCACCAACGGCAGCAACGCTAACACACCGTAGAGCAGCCAGACTTTCCACCCCAGCTTTTGGGTCTTCATAAACACACCACCTTTTCAAAAACTGTACATTTTTTAGGACAATAAATTCGTCGGAAAATCGCATTCAATAAAGCGAAAAACCTATCAGAAACAAGAAAATCCCGGGAAAATTCCGGGATTTTTCTGTCCTATTTTCAGGTCACCTATCGGGGATAAACTCCCAGCTGTGATCCAGAGGCTGGGCCAGGTAAAGCCGCCCTTGTCCTTCCAGCTGCTGCATGCAGGCTCGGGCGGATTCCTCTGTATCGAAGATGCCAAAAACCGCAGAACCGCTACCAGTCATACTGGCGCCAAACGCACCGGCTCCCAGCATGATCCGCTTGATTTCACGCACCTGGGCAAGCTTCATGGTTTCGTCAAAACGGTTGGCCACACCTTCCCCAATTCTCCGCAGATCTCCCCCTTGGAGAAGGGCCACCATTTTCTCGGTGGCCTGTGCCCGGGAAATGGGGAACTGGTCAATCAAAGCGTAGGCCCGAGGGGTACTCATTCCTGCTGGGGGCTTGCACAGCACCAGCCAGCAATCCGGAAAAGCGGACACTTTTTCCACCTGTTCCCCGATCCCCTGGCAGCGGCAGGTTCCCCCCACCACGCAGAAGGGCACGTCCGCGCCCACTTTGGCCCCCAGCTCTACCAAAGTGTTCAGGGGCAGGTTGGTTCTGAACATGCGGTTTAAGCCGTGAAGTACCGCCGCCGCGTCAGCGCTGCCGCCGCCCATCCCCACCCGGCTGGGCACATACTTGCGAATGGAAATGGACAGCCCCTGACCTACAATATTGCAGTGCTGAAAAAAATACTGGGCCGCTCGAAACGCAGTATTCTTTGTGTCCACAGGCAGGTACTCCCGGTTACAGAACAGCCGGATTCCCGGCTTGTTGATCTTCTTGATCTCAATTTCGTCCCACACAGACACGGTCTGCATCACCGTATCCAAGGTGTGGTATCCATCTTCCCGCCGCCCGATAACGTCCAGGGTCAGGTTGATTTTCGCAAACGCCTTCAGTTTCATCGGTCTCTCCGTCCTCTAATTCCAGGCCGGGAATCCCAGCCCCCTCTTTCAAAATCCTCAATACCCTTTAAAAATGCAACAGGCTCCACCTGCGGATATCAATGACGTGCTTGGGACACATCTCATGACAGCAGAAACACCGTATGCATTTCCGATAATCGATGACCGCTTTCCCATCTTGAATGGAAATGGTATGCTGCGGACAGCTCTCCGCGCATTTCCCACAGCCCACGCACTCCTTCCGCCGGATCTTCGGGGTGGGGGTAGCGATCTTTTTGGCCGCCGGCCGCAAAAACTTAGGCAGCCGGTCTATAAAATCCGTGCTGGAAGCTTCCGCTTTCCGAAAATCCGGCTGGGCCAAAGCCTCTACCTTTTCTTTCACCAGCTGGCATTCTTCTGGGGAAATGGGTCCCAGCCCCCGAAGGTTGGCTTCCTTCAGCATGAGTATGCTTTCCGGACTCAGCCCGATCAGCGCAGCCCCGCATACGTCCAGGGCATAGGGGCTTTTCGACGCTCCCAGCACACCCATTTTCCGGGGATTTCCCCCAGTAGGCCCATTGCCTTCCATGGCCAGAATCCCATCCAGGAAGCACAGGTCCGGCTTGAGAAAATCGCACAGATCCACCAGCATCTGGGAAAAAGGAAGCTTCTCCGGGAACCGGCAGTGCAGTTCCGGTTCTTGCAGGCCCGGCACCGCGCCAAACAGATTTTTTACCGCCCCGGAAAATCCCACCATAGAATGGGTCTTCAGCTTGGCCAAATCGATCAGGTAATCCCGGGTGAGAAAGGGTTCCACCACGGAAAGCTGCCGGCAACGGACTGCTCCCGGAAGAGATACTTCCCGGCTTTTGCATTCGGTATACAGGGTGAACCCACACTCTTTCGCCATCTCCGTATAGCCGCACCCCCGGAAAACAGCCTTCATGGCTGCCGGGGTAAAAGGCCCGCCGGGACTTTCGGCGATCACTACGCTGGCCCCCGCCTTCTGGACGCATTTTCCCACAGCGGCCACCAGCGCCGGGTGGGTAGCGATAGCGTTATCCGGCTTGGAGCTGATTACCAGGTTGGGCTTTATCACCACCGTCATGCCGGGTTTCAGCTGATCCCAAACTCCCAAAGCGTCAAAGGCTTCTTCCACTTGCCGCAAAAGCTCTTCCGGAGCGTAGCCCCCGCACCGTGAGAGCCAAACCTGCTCCATCATAGCTCTTTCAGGAACGCTTCCATGCGCTCCAGCGCCTCAATGATATGCTTGGTGGAATAGCAGTAGGAAATCCGCACAAATCCCTCGCCACAGGCGCCAAAGGCGTCTCCGGGGACCACCGCCACCCGATGGGACCGGATCAGCCGCTCACAGAACTCCATGGATGTAAGGCCGGTACACTTCACCGAGGGGAACACGTAAAACGCCCCTTCCGGCTCAAAGCACTTCAAGCCGATGGAGTTTAGGCCGTCCACGATCAAGCGGCGGCGCATATCATACTGGCTCTTCATGTACTCGATATCGTCGTCCCCGTTCTTCATGGCCTCAATGGCGGCATACTGGCTCATGGTGGGGGCGCTCATGATGGCGAACTGGTGCAGCTTAGTCATCAAGGCAATAATTTCCTTGGGACCCGCTGCGTACCCCATGCGCCAGCCTGTCATGGAATGGGACTTGGAAAACCCATTGACCAAAATGGTCCGCTCCTGCATTCCGGGAATGGCAGAAAAAGCAGTATGGGGCTCCGAGCCATAGGTCAAGGCAGCGTAGATCTCGTCGGAGAGCACCATCAGATTGTGACGCTCCACCACCTTGGCGATGGCTTCCAGATCTTCCCGGCGCATGACGGCCCCAGTGGGGTTGTTGGGATAGGGGAGAATCAACAGCTTGGTCTTTTCGGTGATTTTCTCTTCTAGTTCCTCGGGGGTCAGCCGGAATTTATTCTCCGGCTTGGTCTCGATGATCACCGGAACGCCCCCCGCCATTTCCGTGATGGGCACATAGCACACAAAGCTGGGTTCGGGGATCAGCACCTCGTCCCCGGGATTGACCAGGGTGCGCACGCACAGGTCAATGGCCTCGCTGCCGCCTACGGTGACCAGCACTTCCGTTTCCGGATCGTATTTTACATTGTAATGACGCTCTAAGAAATTGGAGATTTCCGCCCGCAGCTTTAAAAAGCCCCGGTTGGGGGTATAGCTGGTGCGGCCCTTCTCCAAGCATTGGATCCCCTCTTCCCGGATATGCCAAGGGGTGTGAAAATCCGGCTCCCCCACGGAAAGGGAGATCACGTCGTCCATTTCATTGGCAATGTCGAAGAATTTCCGGATCCCCGATGGCTTGATCCGCTTCACATTGCGGTTGACTAAATTCTCGTAATCAATCACACAGATTGCTCCCTCTCTCGTCAATTTCCTCATAATCCGTGGCGAATACCACGCCGCCGTCCTTATACTTGGTCAATACAAAATGGGTAGCGGTGGACAACACTCCCCCAATGGGCGCCAGGCGCTTGGCCACAAACATGGCGATATCGGACATGGTTTTCCCCGTCACGGTCACAGCCAGGTCATAACCGCCGGACATGAGGTACACGCTTTCCACCTCGGGGAAATTCATGACCCGGCCGGCGATTTCATCAAACCCCGTGTCCTTCTGGGGGGTAACCCGCAACTCGATCAGAGCGGTGGCCCGGGGCACCTCTGTGCGCTCCCAGTTCACCAGGGCATGATACCCTTTGATGACTCCTTCCTTCTCATACCGTTTGATGGCCTTCACCACATCTTCTTCCTGCTCCCCCAGCATCACCGCCAGCTGAGCGGGAGTCAAATTGGCCTGGTCCTGCAAAAGCTCCAAAAGCTGTTCCATTGCCATGGCTGGTTCCTCCTTCTCTGCACTTTTCTCTTCTAAGTAAAATGCCTTGGCTCCCAAGGCGTTTATTTCTCTATACTCTCATTCCAACGGCAGCAAGACCGGCTTTCTCTGGTCGTACAGGGCAAAATAGCGGAATCCCGCTTCCTTCAGCAGATCCATGCCGTCCTCAATGCCCTTTCCCAAGTCCTGCACCGAATGGGCGTCGGAACCCAGGGTGACCAGTTCCCCGCCCAGCTCCCGGTACCGGCGCAGCAAAGGCAGATCCGGCAGTGTTTTTCCAATTTTCTGCCGCAGCCCGGAAGTGTTCACCTCTAAGGCCTTCCCCTTCTGAATCAGGGCCAGGAACACCTGGTCAATGGCTTCCCGGTGTTTTCCCAGATCTACCGGAATGCCGTGGTCCCCTTCAATATACCGGAGCGGATAGGTCAAATGACCCAGGGAATCAAACTGGCCCCACTGGATCACTTCCTGCTCCTCTTCCCAATAGGTGGTGAGAAGCTCGTCAATAAAGCCCGGCGCCACCTGGGAATAATCCAGGTAGAAGAAATCCTCGTATCCCCGGATATTGTGAATGGATCCAATGACAAAATCGTACGCCCTGCCTTCCAGGGCCTGCCGCGCCGCTTCCACGTCCTGATTGGGCTGCCCCAGCTCAATCCCCCGGTAATACCGGCAGTGCCCCCCCTGGGGTACCTGCTGGGTCATCTCGCTCCAGGCATGCTCCACCCGGGAACGGTAACGCTGGGGGAAGTTCTGACACTCACAATGATCGGTGAGGGTGTGGGCCCAAAGCCCCAGACTCTCTGCCTGCAATCGCATTTCCAACACGGAATCGTCCCCATCGGGGGAACAGTTGGAATGGTTGTGGCAGTCACAAGCAAAATAATATCGCAAAAGGCGGCACTTCCTTTCTAAACAAACCATAAACAATCTGGTAAAACGCCTGGACAGACGTTTGAAGCTTATCTTACCACAATTCCTGAAAAAAGGGAAGGAAGAATGGCAAAAAACAAGGGAAAACACCTTTCCCGCCTTGACAGGAAAGGCCTTTATGCTCCATAATGAACGTCATAAGAGACAGCGAAAGGAAAGGTGCCCTATGGAAAAAATGGAAAAAGCAGTCATCACCGTGATCGGAAAAGATATGGTTGGCATTCTGGCGAAGGTTTCCGCCATCTGCTCTGAAAAGGGCGTCAACGTGCTGGAAGTAACCCAGTCCATTTTGCAGGATATGTTCGTGATGGTCATGCTGGTGGACATCACAAAGGCCACTGTGGAAATCGGCGACCTGGCCGACGCATTCAACGCTCTGGGAGAAACCCTGAATTTGAAAATCCATGTGATGCATGAGGACATTTTCAATTCCATGCACCGCATCTAACCCTCATTTTACAACCAGCGCAGTGAGGCAAGGTTCCCCTTGAACCGGCGCTTTGGCCGCCCATGCCCCACGCTTTTACTTCCCAGCGAAAGGAGATCCTTTTTTGAATACCAACGAGATTCTGGAAACGATCAATATGATCGACAATGAAGATTTAGACGTGCGTACCATCACCATGGGTATTTCCCTATTGGACTGCATCGACCCCGACGTGGACCGGGCTACCCAGAAAGTGTACGATAAGATCTGCCGCTATGCCCAAAACCTGGTAAAAACCGGTGAGGACATCAGCAAACAATACGGCATTCCCATCATCAACAAGCGGATTTCCGTCACACCCATCGCCATGGTTGCCGGCACCTGCCCCTCAGCGTCTCCCGTGCGCTTCGCCAAGGCCCTGGACCGGGCGGCCCACACTGTGGGAGTCAACTTCATCGGGGGATATTCCGCGTTGGTACATAAGGGCTTTGGGCCTGGAGATTACGTCCTGATCGAGAGCATTCCCCAAGCTCTGGACGAAACGGAGCTGGTGTGTTCTTCCGTCAACGTGGGCACTACCAAGGCGGGCATCAACATGGACGCTGTGGAGAAAATGGGGCGGATCGTACTGGAAACCGCCCAGCGCACCGCCGACCGGGAGTGCATTGGCGCCGCCAAGCTGGTGGTATTTTGCAACGCCCCGGAAGACAACCCCTTCATGGCAGGCGCTTTCCACGGCCCCGGCGAACCGGACTGCGTGATCAACGTGGGTGTTTCCGGCCCCGGCGTGGTGCGGGCAGCCATCAAAAAGCATGGAGACGGTTGCAGCTTGACGGAAATTGCCGAGCTGATCAAACGCACCGCGTTCAAAATCACCCGCATGGGCCAGCTGGTGGCTCAGGAAGCTTCCCGGCGGCTGTGCGTGCCCTTTGGCATTGTGGACCTTTCCTTGGCCCCCACCCCCGCCATTGGGGACAGCGTGGCCTATATTTTGGAAGGCATGGGTTTGGAGCAGTGCGGCGCCCACGGCACCACCGCTGCTTTGGCCCTTTTGAATGACGCCGTGAAAAAAGGCGGTGTCATGGCCTCTTCCAGCGTGGGCGGATTGTCCGGCGCCTTTATCCCCGTCACCGAGGACGCCGGCATGATCCAGGCCGCCCGCAGCGGGTGCCTGACCCTCAACAAGCTGGAAGCCATGACCGCTGTGTGTTCTGTGGGCCTGGATATGATCGCCATTCCCGGGGACACTTCGGCGGAGATCATCTCCGGCATCATTGCCGACGAAGCCGCGATTGGTATGGTCAACTCCAAGACCACCGCAGTGCGGGTAATTCCGGCGGTGGGCAAAAAAGCCGGGGAAGAGCTGGACTTTGGGGGACTTTTGGGCAGCGGCCCCATTATGCCGGTAAACCCCGCTTCTCCCAGCCAATTCATCCACCGGGGCGGCAAGATTCCCGCTCCCTTGCAGAGTTTGAAAAACTGAGCCCTGTCCCTTGACTGGAAAAGGGTCCGGTTGTATACTGTAAAAAAATCCATAGGATCTAAGGAAAGGAGTAGGCGCTTTGGGTTGGAAATGGAACGTCCTTTTGCAGCAAAAAGGGCAGGTTTGAGCCATTCCTTCTAGAAGTGCGCCTATTTTTCCGGAAGATCCATGACAGCACCTTTTTGCCATGGAATTTTTCCATGGCATTTTTTCTGCCATTCCGGAAGTAAGGCCTGATGTTTATTGAATTTTTATTGAAACGGAATGGTTATTTATGCAAATCAAGCGACAGCTTTTCTTCCTGCACCTATACAACTTTCTTTTTTCCCTGCGCATCGCCGACAGTGTGTGGGTGGTATTTCTCCTCTCCCGGGGCTTTTCTCTGGCTCAGGTGGGGATTGCCGAGGGCATCTTCCATGTGGTGAGCTTCCTCTTTGAGGTGCCCAGCGGCATGATCGCCGACCTGCTGGGACGCAAACGCACTTTGGTAATCTCCAGTCTGTGCGGAGTCTGTTCCGCCCTGCTCATGGCCTTCAGCGGGGATTTCTTTGGGATCTGCCTCTCCATGGCCTTCCAAGCGCTGATGTACAACTTCTGCTCCGGCACTCAAGAGGCACTTACCTACGACAGCCTGAAGGCTGCCGGCTGCGAAGACGCTTATCTAAAACAAAACGCCTGGCTCCAAGGCTTATCCCAGGCCTCTTCTTCTCTCAGCAGCCTGTTGGGGGGCGTGGCCACCCTGTTGGGATTTTTCCCCGCCTACGCCATCACCGCTCTTTGCTCCGGGGCATGTGGGGCGGCGGCCTTGGCCCTGGTGGAACCCCAAGTCACAGAAACCCAGCGCCGCCGGACCCAGCACCCCTTTGCTCAACTGGCTCCCCGGCTGAAAGAACACATTTTCCAAAGCCTTTCCTTTCTCCGGAACAACCCCCGCTCTGCCTGGAAAATTCTGGCCAGTGCCGCTGCGGGAGTGCCTATTTACCTCACCTTCATGTATTCCCAGCAGCACCTGCTGGACGGCGGGCTCCCCCCTCTGTTCCTGGGCGCAGCTCTCATGGCTTTGTAC
>DXXH01000035.1 GCA_019416395.1 Clostridiales bacterium | reverse complement strand
GTCGGCAGCCAGTGCACAGAGCGGAAAACGGTCACCAGCCTTTATTTTGGCGGCGGAACTCCTGCTTTGGCCGCCGACCGGCTCAAGGAGATCATCGACGCTATAGGGCAACACTTTCACGTCACCCAGGGCATCGGTGTGGAATTGCACCCGGACAACGTAACGCCCGCAGTTTTACGGACATTGCGGGACGCTGGCGTAACAAAAATCAGCATTGGCATCCAGTCCTTCCAGAAAAAGTTTCAGGATCTTTTGGGGAGAAACGCCGTTCATATCTCCACTTTGCGGAAAGCCCTTCAGGAAGTTCCCTTCGAAACGGTTTCCATGGATTTTATCTTTGCTTTGCCCACCCAGACATTTGACGATCTAAAGGCAGACATTGACGCCGCCTTTCAAAACGGTGCAAATCATGTGGCGATTTATCCATTTATCGATTTCACCTTTACGTCCAGCAAGGTGACCTCTATGCCCAAGAAAGAAAAACGGGCACTTTTGGACGCAGTGACCCAGTACTGTCAGGAGCAGGGATATACCCGCAGCTCTATTTGGACCTTTTCCAGCCAGGAACAAGCCGTTTATTCCTCCATGACCCGGGAAGAATTTCTGGGTTTTGGCTGCTCGGCCACCACCTTACTGAAAGACCAATTTAAAATCAACACCTTTTCCGTGAAAGAATACTGCAACAGAATCCATAGCGGACGTCTTCCCACTTCCCTGACCCTTCGCTTTTCCCCCAGGCAGCGCATGGTATACTTTCTTTTCTGGACCGCCTACAGTACCAGGGTCAATCCAGAGGATTTCGAAAAATTCTTTGGCGTACCTCTGAAAAAACAATACGGTTTGGAATTCAAAATTGCCAAGGTACTCGGTCTGATTGGGGAAGAAGACGGCTCCTATCATTTGACACCCAAAGGCGCCTTCTATTACCATTACTATGAAAATTTCTACACCTTGGCGTACATCGACAAAATGTGGGGAATCCTGCGGCAGGAAGCCTTTCCCGAAAAAATCGAGCTATAACTTTCTGCTAGAGACCTATAAGCACTAGCCACTTTTAGTATTCATCTTGTGTCTTTTCCGAAAACACACTCCCCTATCAAAAAATCCCGCCATTTGTTGGCGACTGCAAACTTCTATTCTTCCCATACGCGTTATCCGCCTGCATGCTTTCCAGAATTCCGGCTAGAATAAAAAGGAAAGGGGGATTACCGTATGGGTTTTCTCAAACTTTGCTTAGTGGCTTCAGGATCTTTTGGCGCTCTTTTTTTAGTGGCAAAATTCATTGGACACAAACAAATTGCCCAGCTGGATTTCTTCGATTATATTACGGGGATAACCATTGGTTCCATTGCGGCTGAAATGGCCACGGAATTGGAAGAACCGTGGAAACCCCTGACTTCCATGGTGATTTATGGCATCATCACGCTGCTGCTGAGTGTCATTTCCAATAAGTTCCCCAAAACACGAAAATATCTCAATGGTACTCCCACCATTCTCATGGACCAGGGAAAACTGTTTTATAAAAATCTGAAAAAAGCTAAGCTGGATCTCAGCGAGTTCCTAGTCATGTGCAGACAACAAGGCTATTTTGACCTGACCAGCATCCAGACGGCTGTTTTTGAATACAATGGCAAACTTACGATTCTTCCAGTGAGCGACCAGCGTCCCGCTACGCCAAACGACTTGAATCTGGCTCCAGAACAAGAACTGCTATTCACAGAACTCATCATGGATGGCCGGATTTTACACGATAACTTGAACCGCATGGGCTTAGATTTAACCTGGCTCAACAAACAGCTAAAACAACGTCATATTCACTCTCCCAAAGATATCACTCTGGCAATTTGCGATCGGAATTTAAAATTTGTGGTTTACGAAAAATCACCCAGCATAAATTGATTGTCATTTTCAATCTGACCTGTAAGAATCACCTTCTCCCTGAAAAATCATAAACTAGCGTGGGGAGGGGTCGCTTGTGAACTCTTGCGAATTGACTGCTTCTGTTACCGCCATTGCAAATGCTTTAGCCTGTAAACTGACAGATGACGAATTGAACTTGCTTGGCGTCACGTTAACGCTGCTCGCTGATACATTGATCACGATCGCCACACAACGCGGGCTGTCCAACCGAGATTCGTCCTAAACGGTATTCCGGAAAATCTTCAGGCTGCTTCTATCCACATTTTCAAAACCCATCGGAAATGGACAAGCCATAAAACGTTCCCGTTCCATCTCGTAACGTTCGTCCCATCAGTGTTTTTTGTATGCGCCTTGACAACCCCTATTGAATCCTGTAGTATATAACCATATACGAATCAGTGGGTGGACAGTGGACTTGAACCTACAGCGACACTGTAGGTTTCAGGTCCTTTTTTTGGGAAAATGAGGGGGACAAAAGAATGAAAAATACCAGCAACCTGTTGGAAGGAAGTATTTTGGGGAAACTGGCCAAACTGGCTCTGCCCATCATGCTTACGTCCTTTATCCAGATGGCCTACAACCTGGTGGACATGATCTGGATTGGAAAATTGGGCAGCGCCGCAGTGGCTTCTGTGGGCGCCGCAGGCATCTTTTTGTGGATCGCGGACAGCTGCTATTCTGTGGCTAAAATGGGAGGACAAATCAAGGTTGCCCATGCCATTGGGGAAGGAAACCCAGACAAGGCCCGGTATTTCGCCGCTGCCGCTTTTCGCCTGGGCGGCATTGTTACGGCTCTTTTCATCTTGCTGGTCATTTGCGGCCACCAGCTGATGGTAGGGTTGTTCCGCCTGACTGACCCTAAAACCCACAACGATGCGGTAGCGTATCTGCTCATCACCGGCACGGCTGGGGTTGCCTTTTCCATGATCAATCAAGTTTTCACCGGGCTTTACACGGGGATCGGGGATTCGAAAAGCCCCTTCTGGGTCACGGGAACAGGCCTAGTCTTAAACCTGGTGCTGGACCCCGTATTGATCTTTGGGGTCGGGCCCATTCCTGCTCTGGGAGTAGCGGGTGCCGCAATTGCCACAGCAGGCTCGCAAGGAATTGTCACCCTGCTATTTCTATTAATGTCTCAGCTTCAAAAGGGCTTTTTCAAAGGCTTGCCCCTTTGGAAAAAACTGGGCGGAAATTATTTGAAGCAGGTTTGGAAAATGGGTCTTCCCATTGGGATTCAGAACGTGTTTATGTCTGGGCTTTCCCTGATCGTGGCCAGCCTCGTGGCAGGCTGGGGCGCCAACGCGGTAGCGGTCCAAAAAGTGGGCGGCCAGGTGGAGAGCCTTTCCTGGATGATCTCCGGCGGCTTTTCCATGGCGGTCAATGCTTTTATCGGGCAAAACTTTGGAGCGAAAAAAATCAAACGGGTTAAGGGGGCTTATCAAACCGCCACGGTTTTAATGCTGATCTGGGGAATGCTCTGCACCTTGGCCCTCACATTGCTTCCCGGCCCCATTTTCCAGATTTTTATCCGAGAGCCGGAAGTGCTCCCCATGGGTGTTTCCTACTTGCAGATCTTGGGAATTTCCCAGCTGTTTATGTGCATCGAGGCTTCTTCCACCGGCGCCTTTAACGGTTTGGGGGAAACCAGGATCCCCTCTGTGGCCAGCATCGTATTGAATTTGGCCCGCATTCCCTTAGCGTTGCTTCTGTCCAGCACCAGTCTGGGACTGGACGGCATTTGGTGGGCCATTTCCATTTCCTCAATCTGCAAGGGAATCTTTTTGACAGTGGGCTATTTCATCTATATCCGCAAACGCCATTTACTCGCAGAAACCCAAAGCTGAACCGCTTTCCTTCCCAAAGATTCACCACAAGCCATCTGCGCCTTGACACCGGGGAACAGATGGCTTTTTTGTTCTCTTTCCACGGTCTCTCAAGAAGTAAAAGGTGAATTTACTTGTTTCATTTTAAATTGTTGACAACAAGTAGGTATATTTGTTATAATCGTTGCAAATGTAACTGTTTGGCTTCTAACAAATTGAGAGGAGAATGGGAAAACATGTCCAAAGCAAGCAGCCAAGAACACAGAAAAACCAAAATGCTGACAGAACCTATTCCAAAAATTATCACCAGCATGGCGGTACCGTCCATCACCGCCTTTCTCATCAATTCCATCTACAGCATGGCGGACACCTATTTTGTCAGCGGCCTGGGCATCAACGCCACGGCAGCAGTTAGCGTAAACACGTCCCTGGACCAAATCATCATGATGGCTGGCTCCTTGCTGGCCGTGGGCGCCAACAGCTACATCGCCCGCCTGCTGGGTGCCAAAGATGAAAAGAAAGCCAGCGAAGTGCTGTCCACCGCCTTCACCCTGGCAGCGGTTTTCGGCGTAGTGGTAATGATCTTGGGGACCATCTTCATGACGCCCATGGTACGCCTTCTGGGCGCCACCCCCACCTGTGAGCAGTACTCCATTGATTATGCCACTTACATTTTGCTGGCAGCTCCCTTTATGGCCACCAGTTTTGTGATGAACCAATGCCTGAGAGCCGAAGGAAGCGCTATGCTATCCATGATCGGCATGGGCTTTGGCGGTATCTTAAACTGCATTCTGGACCCCATTTTCATTCTCGGCTTAAACTTGGGAGTGGCTGGCGCTTCCATAGCTACTGCCATTTCCAAGCTTGTCAGCTTCTCCATACTGATTTTCCCCTACCTGACCCATCGCAGCATTTTGCGGATCTCTCTCAAACGCTTCCACCCCACTCAAGACATTATGTCCCAAATTGTCAAAGTCGGTTCTTCTTCCATGTTCCGTTCCGGGCTATCGGTGGTGGCAGCCATTATGCTCAACAATATTGCCGGGGAAATTTCCGATGCTGTTTTGGCCGGTATCGGTGTTTCCACCAAGATCATGATGTTCCCCTTTGGCATTATTTTAGGCTTCGGCACAGGCTTCCAACCGGTAGTAGGCTTCTGCTGGGGCGCGAAACGGTATGACAGGGTACGGGAAGCTTTCCGCTTTTCCGCTTGGACAGCTGCTATCGGCGGGGCAATCATGGGGCTGACTGTAGCCATCTTTGCAGGTCCGATTATTGGACTGTTTGGGAAAAGTTCTCAAGAAATGCTGGAAATCGGCGAACTTTGTATCCGCTTGCAATGTATTGTACTGCCAATCCACGGTTGGGTTGCTGTGGTCAATATGATGTGCGCCGGCTTGGGTGATGCCAAAGGGGCCCTGCTTCTTTCCACTGCCCGGCAAGGCACCTGCTTTATTCCCTTTGTACACGCCGCCACTTACTTATTTGGTGCTGTGGGCGCCGCCTCGATTCAGGCTTGGGCGGACTTACTCTCCCTGGCGCTTGCCATTCCCGTATTGTTTTACACCAAGAGAAAAGTGGCTGATGCCGAGAAACAACAGCAGGAATGCCAGATTTCTTCTCCCACTTCTCCTTCCCTAGTAATGGAAGCACAGTGACTTGAAACCTTCCATTTTGCCGCAAAAAGCCTCCGCTGTTATAACAGCGGAGGCTTTTCCATGGGGATTTCATTCCCAAAATTCTAAAAAACAGCTGGACAAAGGAAAACAAAACACCCTTGTCTGTCTAGGAACACGCAGCGCCTAAGACAACGACTCTCAGATGGCAAAGTCCCCATCACGGAAGATGTCCACCTCTTCGCCTGTCTCCGTTGTTCCCACGATCTTCATATCCGGCGTACCAATCATGAAATCCACATGAATGGTGGAATCGTTAAAAATTCCCTCATGGCCTTGGGGAGAGGAGTTCAACCCCCGACCCAAAGCCAGATGGCAGCTGGCGTTCTCGTCAATTAATGTGGTGTAATACACCAAGCCGCTCATGCTGATCGGCGAATGGTACTCCACCAAAGCGGCTTCTCCCAGATAGCCGGCGTTCTCATCTGTGGCAATCAAGGCTTCCAGCATTTCTTTTCCTTCCTGCGCCAGAACTTCCACGACTTTCCCCTTTTCAAACCGGAATCCAAATTTTTCGATTTTCTTTCCGCCCAGCACCAAGGGTCTGGAAGCGTACACCACACCGTTGGTTTCAAATTTGCTGGGGGTTGTGCAGATCTCCTCTGTGGGAATATTGGCACAGAAGGGAATCCCCTTTCGCTCCCCGTAGCTAAACTTGGACCAGGGAGTCAGCCCCACAGTCAAATCGGTGCCATTGGAAGCTGTATAGTGAAGCTTCGTCAGCTTCAAGTCGTCAACCGCCTGGCCACGTGCTGCCTTTTGCCGGCCTTTTTCTTCCCAAGTCTTTACCACATCATTGGTTTCATCAATATAGCAAAGCTTCAAAAGAATTTTCCACAGTTCTTCCTCTGCTTCCACACCAGTCTTATCCAGAATGTATTCGGCCCATTCAACGGTGGGCACTATGGCGATCAACCACTGGCAATGCTTCTCGCGGCTCGCTTTGCGCATAATGTTCCGTACTGTATCCACATGAGCAAATATCGCGTTGGAGTTTTTTTCGCTTACTCCTTCCATCAGCTTGGGATTGACACCTTCCAGACGCACATAGCAAGCTCCGTTATCCAAATACCCTTGGTGCATAGCGTATTCCCAATCTTCCACATGACGCACTTCTTCATCACTGCGATATTGGGCGGCTACCTTCATATTGGGTAAATCCAGATAGTGCACCACCACGTTTCCGGCGCCCAGCTTATAGCATTCTTCCGCGAAAATACTGGTAAACTGCCACCCCTCAATGGCAGCTTCCACCAAAACCGTCTGACCTTTTTGAACATTCAGTCCAACCCGGGCCAAAGTGTACGCGTATTTGCGTTTCATTTTTTCCAGATCCATTGGTGATTCTCCTTTTGCTCTATTTTTTATCATTATAGCGCGCAGGAGATTCAATCACAACCTATTTCTTTTTCCAAATTTGTGCTAATATGTAGTTTTTCCGTAAAAAAGCTAAAGAAAGACCTGGAACAAATCGTTCCAGGTCTTTCCATTTTCCATATGCTTTTTGCTCAATTACGCAGCAGCATCGGTACTCGTGGTGGTTTCCTCTCCAGATGTGCTACCTTCCTGAGTGGCGTCCTCATCTGTGGTGGTATCCTCTTCGGGAGCGGTATCTTCCCCAGGAGTCGTCTCTTGGTCCGGCACAACATTCTCGCTGAACTTCATCAAGATGGAAGCCGCTTCCGCCCGGGTAGCAGTTCCGGTGGGATCCAAGATCCCGTTGCCCTTGCCGCTGAGCAAACCTTCGCCAATTGCCCAAGTCATGGCGTCCTCTGCCCAAGAGGACAACTTGTCGCTATCGGTAAACTTGCTCAGATCGCCTTTGGCGCTTACATCGTACTTTTTGTACCCAGCATACTGATACAGGAACACTGCCAGCTGCTCACGAGTCACATTATCGCTGGGACCAAATTTTCCGCCGCCATAACCGGAAGCAACCCCATTGGCTACCACCCAAGACACGGCATTGGCACACCAGTCACTAGCTTTCACATCGGTAAATTCATCGGTCACCGTCACAGCGGGCTTACCTTCCGTATTGTAAAGGATCTGGGCAACCGTGCCTCTGCCCAGCTTCACAGTGGGAGAGAAGGTTGTAGCGCTGTCACCGGCCATAAGGCCATTCTCATACGCATATTTTACAGCGTTATAGAACCAATCACCCTCATCTACATCCGTAAAGGGCAAAGTAGCTTCTGCCTGAGGCCACAGTTCACCAACTGTGGTGGCAATCAGCGTATGACCATATGCGTTGGGATGGAAATCCAGCGTAAACTCTTCCAGAGACACATAGGAAGCGTTGCAAGGATTCTTCTCCGCTGCATTAAAAGCGGTGTACACATCGGCTATCTGGCACTTCAACTGTGCGCCCACGGTCTTAATTGCCGTATTCAGGGTGGTTACCCCTGTCTCAAAAGCGTCGGCAATGGTTTTTGCATAAGTAGCAACTGGAGTTTCCGCCAACTCTTTCGCAAAATACGTGTAAGGATTATACTGAGTGGTCAGGATAATCGTAGCGTCTTTGTTAGCTGTCTGAATATCACCTACAATCTTGGTCAGATTGGCGGTATAGGTAGTCAGCGCGGTTGTGGCTTCCGTAGAAGTGGCAAAACCGGAAAACGCAGTCAAAGCAAATGTCAGGGTTGTCATATCCCCAGCAAACAGCTTTTCCTTCATGACCGCTTCGGTAATCTGCTGTTCTGTCTCCTTGCCCTCGTTGTACTGATTGGTCAAATAAGTAACCAAGGCGTTCACTAAGTCGTTTCCGCCTACCGTAATGGTGATCACATCAGCCTGAGCAATCGCCTTCACAGCATCTTCCCCGGTCAGTGTAGTCTGCAAACTGGCGCTGGTTTCCCCCGCATCGGCCAAATTGGTGAGGGTGCAGGATTTGCTCTCAGCCAGCTGCTCCGGGAACGATTTGTCCGTTTCCCCAAGGCCGTACCCATAAGGAATTCTGTCACCCAGGGCCACATAATTCTGGGTAGCTTCCTCGGCGCCGGCTGCCACTGGGATCATGCAAACAACCATGCACAAGCAGAGCAGCATTGCGAGTACTCGTTTTTTCATTGTAGTTTCTCCTCCAATCTTCGTTTGGCTTTTCAGTTTCTCCACATAGATCTCCGCAAAAAACAGAATAAACTGTGGGAATAGTCTTTTGTCACATGTGAGTATTCGGTTCCCTCAAAGTGTTTAAAAGCCATCCCATTCACGGCTGTGAACGCATCTTTCCCTTCCAATCCAGCCGATTTCCTAGGAAACCGGCTTTTGCAAGACCCGGGTGAAGAAACTGAAATTCTATTTGTATTATAGCATAACATTTCTTTTCGGGCTATTCATTCATTAAAAAAGTAAAGTAAATACTTAACCAAAAAAGCATATGATTTTCTGGCTAACTTCCTAAAATCACCCCTTTTTTCTATATTTTCAAAGGAGGTTACGACCATATTCATACAGATTTTGGAACTTATTTATGACTTATTCCCGCCCCTGCGGATTTCTTATCTCCCAAACGGCTTGGAAAGTGTCCTTTTCCGCCCAGTTACTCTCAAAGCCAAAGGACCGCCAAGCACTCAGCTATACTCTATTGGTTTCTTTGGTTGGTAGGATCCCTGCCGGTTACTTGTGATGCAGGAAAAAATCTGCTATAATCGACCTGTAAAACGCTATCGCAGGGAGATGGAATCTGATGAACATAACGCTGCAAAATCTCACCAAGCGATTTCCCGCCCGGGGCAGGAAGGCCCAAGGCGAGACAACCGCTGTCCAGGATCTCACGTTTGAAATCCCCGACGGTTTACTGGTGGGACTGCTGGGACCTTCCGGGTGCGGAAAATCCACTACGTTAAATATGATCTGCGGATTGGAAACGCCCACCTCTGGCAAGATCTTTTTTGGAGACCAGGACGTTACAAAGCTTCCCCCGGAGCTTCGGGGCGTGGGCATGGTATTTCAAAACTACGCCCTATATCCCCATTTGACTGTGTTACAGAATATTTTGTTTCCATTGGAAAACCTGAAGGGCGCTGACCGGCCCACACGCCAGGAAATGCGCCGGCGCGCTATGGAAACCGCTCAACTGGTGCAGATCGAAGACCTGCTGGAACGCAAGCCCAAGGAACTTTCCGGCGGGCAGCAGCAACGGGTAGCCATTGCCCGCGCCCTGGTGAAAATGCCCCGGGTACTGCTGCTGGACGAGCCCCTTTCCAACTTGGACGCCCGCCTGCGGTTGCAAACCCGGGAAGAGATTTGCAAAATCCAGAAAAAAACCGGTATCACCACCCTCTTCGTCACCCACGATCAAGAGGAAGCCATGAGCATCTCCGATTGGATCGTAGTGATGAAAGAGGGGATTTTGATGCAGCAAGGCCGCCCCCAGCAAGTCTATGACGATCCGGCAAACCTGTTTGTGGCCCAATTCCTGGGCACACCCCCTATCAACGTATTTCAAGGGGAAGTACAGAACAGCAAGTTGCTCCTGGGGGACCAAATGGTTCTGGACGTTCCCGGAGCCGCGGACGGTCCTGTTTTCGTGGGGATCCGGCCCGAAGGATTTCTCCCTGCTCCCGATGGTCCTGTGGCTTGCAGCCTAAACCGTGTGGAAGTACTGGGTCGGGACACCAGCATTGTCTGCAGCCATCCAGCCTGCCAGGCAGGAACGCTCCGGGCCATCATTCAATCGGAACAACAAGTGGATTCCGCCAGTGAAACAGTACGGTTCAAACTGCGCCCGGAAAAGGTGTTCCTGTTTGACCGGGACACCCAAAAGCGTGTGGCTTTTGACACATCGGCCCAGGCCAACGCCTGAGTCCCCAGGTTATGAAAAGAGGGAAAATTCACATGGACCGCAATTCCAAAAAAGCCTGGCTGTATTTGCTGCCTTCCTTGATCCTGCTGGGCGCCTTTTTGATCTATCCGTTGATCGACGTACTGATCTACTCCTGGGAAGAGTGTTATAACTTTGCTTCCCAGACCTACCAAGGAGTAGGCCTTTACAACTATTCCTACGTGCTGCACGATCCCTATTTTCTGCAGGCGGTCGAGAACACGTTCGTACTGGTGATTATCACTGTGCCTCTTTCCACCATTTTAGCTCTGGTGATTTCCACGGCTCTCAGCTCCATCCGTCCCCTGCGGCAACTGTTCCAAACTATTTACTTCCTACCCTATGTGACCAACACTTTGGCGGTAGGCCTGGTGTTCATGGTGCTGTTCCAGCGGACAGAATACACCGATGGCCTGGTCAACCTGACGCTGGAGTGGTTTGGGGCCGGCCCCATCGATTTTATCAACGGCCCCCACTGGGCGAAAATGTTTGTGCTTTGTTTCTACACCATTTGGGTAGTGCTGCCTTTTAAAATCCTGGTGCTTACAAGCGCGCTGGCCTCTGTCAACGAGGAGTATTATAAAGCCGCCCGGGTGGACGGAACTTCCCGGGCACGTATCTTTTTCCGCATCACCCTGCCCATGATCTCCCCCATGATCGTCTACCTGGTAATCACCGGGTTTATCGGGGCCTTCAAGGCCTATAGCGACGCGGTTGCCTTGTTTGGCACGGACCTGAATGCCGCCGGCATGAACACCATTGTGGGGTATGTCTACGACATGCTCTACGGCGACAGCGGCGGGTATCCGTCTTACGCTTCAGCAGCGGCGATTATCCTGTTCGTGATTGTGCTGACCATTACCTGTGTCAACCTGCTGATTACCCGCAAGCAGGTACGGAACTGAGGGGGCCCTACTATGAACCAAAACAATTATGAATCTAAACAAGGATCCATGCGCCGGAAAAATGGTCTGCGTTCCGCCTTGACCTATCTGCTTTTAAGCATATGGGCTGTGGTGGTGTTGTTCCCCTTTTACTGGATGGTACTCACCTCTCTAAAAAGCTATGGCGCTTACAACTCGGAGCACGTTCCCGTATTCATCACCCTCTCCCCCACGCTGGAAAATTACCAGAACGCTTTTACCGCGGTCCCTCTGGGCGGGTACTTGCTGAACACCCTGATTTTCTCCGTACTGACTACGGGGATCATGGTTATCGTCAGCACTCTGGCTGCCTACGCTTTTGCCCGGCTGCGCTTCCGGGGCAAAAACCTGGTATTCGGCCTGTTCCTTTCCATGATGATGATCCCCACCGAACTGGTGGTCATTACGAATTTTGTCACCATTACCAATCTGGATCTGCGCAACAGTTTCTTGGGGTTGATCCTGCCTTCCATCACGTCCGTATTCTACATCTACCTGTTAAAGGAAAACTTTGAGCAGGTCCCGGACGAGCTTTACCGCGCTGCCAAAGTAGACGGAACCTCAGATTTGAAATACCTGTGGAAAGTGATGGTTCCCATCTGCCGTCCCACTTTGGTCACCATCACTATCTTGAAACTGATCGAATGCTGGAACTCCTATGTATGGCCCCGGCTGATCACCGACGACCCCGCTTATTTCCTGGTATCCAACGGTATTCAAGAGATCCGGGAAAATGGCTTCGGACGGGAAAATATTCCCGCAATGATGGCCACGGTGGTGGTCATCTCCGTACCCCTTATTCTGCTGTTTTTAGCATTCCGAAAAAAAATCATGGAGGGCGTCTCCAGAGGAGGTACCAAAGGATGAAACCAAACCGCCTTTGCCTGATATTCCTGCTCCTGGCCGCCTGCCTTCTCCTGCTTACCGGGTGTCACGGACGCCGGGAACAAGCCGCTTTTACTGTGCCGGAACAGTTTGACACAACCCGGGACTATGAAATCACCTTTTGGGCAAAAAATGACACCAACAAACGGCAAACGGATATTTACAAGCAGGCTATTGAGGAATTTCAAAAACTCTATCCCAACATCACGGTGACGCTGCGGCTGTATACCGACTACGGAGACATTTACAACGACGTCATCACCAACATTTCCACCCAGACCACCCCGAATGTGTGCATCACCTATCCCGATCACATCGCCACCTATCTCACAGGCGATAATGTGGTGGTGCCTTTGGACCAGTTGTTTTCCGATACCCGCTATGGCCTTGGCGGCAGCGAAGTGCTGTTTGACTCTCCCAGTCAAACGGAGATCGTTCCCCAATTTCTGGAAGAATGCCGCTTGAATGACCATTACTACGCCGTACCCTACATGCGGTCCACGGAAGCCTGCTATGTGAACAAAACCTACGTGGAAGCCCTGGGATACACCCTTCCGGATACCCTGACCTGGGATTTTGTCTGGGAAGTCAGTGAAGCGGCAGCCGCCACCTTGGGAGACGACGGTATTTATGGGATCAACAACCAGGAAGTGTTAATCCCCTTCCTCTACAAATCCACCGACAATATGATGATTCAAATGCTTCGCCAGCTGAACGCAGGGTATTCCACCCCAGCAGGAGAGATTCAGCTGTTTAACGACACCACCAGCGGCCTTCTGTTGGATATTGCCGGTCACGTCTCCACCGGTGCCTTTTCCACCTTCAAAATTTCCGGGTATCCCGCCAACTTTCTAAATGCCGGACAGTGCATCTTCGCTGTGGATTCCACAGCCGGCTCCACCTGGATGGGAACCGACGCCCCTCTGGTAGACATCGCTGAGGAAGAAATCGTGGACTTTGAGACGGAAGTGATGATGATCCCCCAGTTTGACCCGGAAAATCCCCAAATGATCTCCCAAGGGCCGTCCATCTGCATCTTTAATAAGGACGATCCCCAGGAAGTTTTGGCGTCCTGGCTGTTTACCCAATACCTGCTGACCGATTCCGTGCAGATTGCCTACTCCCAAACAGAAGGTTATGTGCCGGTGACCACCCGGGCCCAGAACAACCCAACGTATCAGGACTACTTGTCTCGGGCGGGAGAGAACAACGATACCTATTACCAGGTAAAGATCGACGCCGCGAAACTGCTTTTGGATCATCTGGACGACACCTTCATCACCCCGGTGTTTAACGGCTCCACTTCCCTGCGGGATGCCGCCGGACAGCTGATCGAGGACGTTACCAAATCGGTGCGGCGCAATCAGCCTGTGGACGAATCTACCATTCAACAGCTCTACACCGATACCAAGGCGCTCTATCATTTGGACTCCACCTCGCCCTCTGGCGGAAAAGCAGAGTTAGGCCCCCTGCCCGGCACCGCTGTGGCACTGCTCGCCGTATTGGGCGGGGTCTGGGTACTGATCCTTCTCTATCTGCTGGTAAACTGGCTGCGTGGTAAGAAAAAGCGGACTGCTGCTCCCCACCGCTAGTAAGCCGGAAAAAGGTCCCCAATCACTTGGAGCTATTTCCCATCATAACCAGGCGATTTCACCCAACCGCGCTGGCTCGTGTGAGAGTCAGCGCGGTTGACTTTTTAGAAAAATAGCGCTATAATATGGCCGTTTGTTTCCCTTTAGGCGTTTGGACCCACTGTCCGGTGTGCCGTTTTCCGCCCAGGATTCCGGGTCTGAAAACGCCCCTACGCTATACATATAAAGGAGAATTGAGTATGCGAAAGTTTTTATCTGTCATTCTTGCTCTCTGCCTTACCGCTTCTTTGGCGGCTTGCGCCGGCAACAGCTCCTCTGAGAGCTCCACTGCTTCCGACGTCTCTTCCGAGAGCTCCGTTTCCGAAGTAGCCAGCGATTCCAGTGTCAGCTCCCAGTCCAGCGAGTCCGAGACTTCCAGCGGCACTGAGGCTGCATCCGGTGACGTAATGTCCTACGAGGAGTACATGGCGGCGGACATGGAGTCCCCGGTGACCATTCAGGCCTATGTACAGGCCAAGCAGGCTTGGTACGCCGAGCAGGAAACCGCTACCGTATACCTGCAAGATCAGGACGGCGGCTATTTCGCCTATGATATGGCTTGCAGCGAAGAGGATTATGGCAAGCTGACCGAAGGCACCTGCATTCAGGTGACCGGCTACAAGAGCGAGTGGTCCGGTGAGGTTGAAATCATCGACGGTTCCTTTACCTTTGTGGACGGCGCTGACAGCTTTGTGGCTGAGCCTGTAGACGTTACCGAAATGCTGGGCACCGACGAACTGGAGACTTATCAGAACCAGAAGGTGTCTTTCACCGGTCTGACTGTGGAAGCCAGCACCGACGCCAACGGCAACGAAGCCGCTTTCCTGTACAACTATGACGGTTCCGGCAGCGACGGCGACGATCTGTACTTCAACGTTTCCTACAACGGCCAGACTTACACCTTCACAGTGGAGTCTTATCTGTGCGACAACACCACCGAAGTATACAAGGCTGTCACCAATCTCCAGGTTGGCCAGACCATCGATGCAGAAGGGTTCCTGTACTGGTATGAGGGCGCCAACCCCCACATCACTTCTGTAACGGTAGCTGAGTAAAACAACCGGCTAATCCCATAAAATCAAATCCCCGGCAGAAAGACATGGACATGTCCTCTGCCGGGGATTTTTCATTTCCGCGCTTTTATTACAAGGCGCGCTTTTTCTTTTTAACTTCCGTTCTGGAACGTTCCAGATAAACTTTGTATTTGGAATAATTCTGACTGACCAAACAGTAAAAGAGCATGTCGATCATGGTCAACTGTGCAATCCGAGAGCTGGTAGCACCACACCGTATGGTGGCTTCTGGCGCACTCAATCCAAAGTGAATGTCCGCATATTTGGCCAGTGTTGTATTTCCATATTGGGTGATGGCAATTACCACCGCACCACTCTCTTTAGCAAGCCTGGCGGCCTCTACCACGTCTTTTGTCTCACCAGACCAGGAAATCGCTACTGCCACCCCAGACTTTCCCAAGTTCACGGCGCTGGCCAGCTGAAGATGAGATTCCCGGTAAGCCGTTGCGTATTTATTGATACGCATAAATTTATTCTGGGCATCCTGGGCCACAATCGCCGAAGCACCTACTCCGTAAAAATCGATGCGCTCCGCTTTTTTCAGCAAATCCACTGCTTTCTGCACCTGGGAAACATCGGTCAGCAACAAAGTATCTTCAATCGCCTTTACATTGTGATAGGAAACATTTCGCAGAATTGTCTCCACATCGTCCCCAACGTTAATATCCGTATACTCCTCGTTGCTGCCATCATTCTGGTAAAGAGCCAGCTCTGCAGCCAATTGAATACTCAGATCGCGATACCCTTTAAATCCAATCGTTTTGCAAAAACGTATTACTGCGGCCTTACTCGCACCGCTTCTGTTGGAAAGTTCTTCCACAGAAAGCCCTAAAACATTGTCCAGGTTTTCCGCAATATATTTCGCAACCTTTTGTTCTGACGGCGCAAAACTGTCCATCAATTCATTGAGCTTTACCAGAATTTCTGCCATGAACGTCTTCCTTACTCTGTATATTCTGCATGATTCCACGCCATCCGGGCACAACCCCATGCTGCGTCGTGAAGCTTTGGCGCCAACTGCACCTCTGGCTTTTTAAGCTCTAAGTGCCGACGCAAATGAGATTGGAAATAGCGGGATTTTTCCAGCAAACTACCGGAACAAATACAGGGAATGCATTTTTCTTCCCCAAACACATCAGCTGCTGCTATCACCATTTCCGCTAAGCCAGCGGCGCATTTGTCCATAATTTGAAAAGCGGTTTTATCCTGTTTATCATAAGCCTTGTCGCATAAAATTGCAAGTGCGGCAATCTCACTTTTCCCCTTTCCGGAACGGTATAAGGCATCTATCAGCTGATCGATTCCCGTCAGCGACCAAAAATCCATCACCAAATCTGTTAGCTGCGTTTCGCTCCCCCGGCCATCTGCTGCCCGAACCACCGCCCGAAGGATTTGACAAGCCATATCATACCCGCTGCCTTCATCTCCGGCAATATGGCCCCAGCCCCCTGTCCGGTGACTTTCTCCACGCTGATTCCGGGCATAACAGATCGAACCAGTGCCTGCAATCAACAGGATTCCACTCCCTGTTTCTGTAGCACCCGCCAAGGCGCTTTGGGCATCATCAGTCACCAGAACTTGATTTGCCCACCGATTCAACATGGTTTTAAGCTCTAGCCTGGCGGTTTCTCTTCCTGCACCTGCTGTTCCCAAGCACAAGCAGGCACAATCCCTGGGAGAAAAATTCCTGTTCGCAAAAAAGGCTCCCAATAATTCCGAAAGATTCCGGTCTACTTCCCCACTGGTAAGACTGGTCAGATTGGAACTGCCACCATACCCTTCATAAAGGATTTTCATGGCTTTATCCATGGCAACCAGATGGGTTTTTGTGCCGCCTCCGTCAATTCCTAGTACATATTCCATACCGGATCCCTCATGCGTCAGCCACTGCTTGATACGTTTGCTGCCGGGCTTTTTGAACTACCCGCCGGATTGTGTTTTCCTCCCGCAGGAGCCCTTCTGCCGTTTCTCTGTCGCACTGACAAAGCAGCATCAAAATGGCCACTTTGGGATAACCTCCAGAAAGTTCCAAAACTTGCTCCGCCTGCTCCCGAGACACGCCAACTGCCTGCATGATAATGCGCACCGACCGATCCCGCAGCTTATTATTTGTGGGGGTCAAATCCACCATTAAATTTTGATAAACCTTTCCCAGCTTTATCATGGAAGCGGTAGTAATCATATTCAACACCATTTTTTCGGCTGTCCCCGCTTTCATTCTGGTGCTTCCCATAATCACTTCCGGACCTACCACTGGCACAATCGCCACATCCGCCGCATCTATTACGGTACCCGGATAAGCATTACACACTGCCACAGTGGCCGCGCCCAGCTGCTTGGCCCGTTCTAGTGCTCCCAAAACGTATCTGGCGTTTCCACTAGCTGTGATCCCTACCACCACATCTTGGCAACTCACTTCCATTTTGTCCATCTCCTGTGCACCTTGTTCATAACAATCCTCGGCACCCTCAATGGACGAACGCAATGCTGTGTCCCCTCCGGCAATGACTCCCACCACCAGACCAGGATCTGTGCCAAAAGTAGGCGGGCACTCCGACGCATCAAGCACTCCCAACCGGCCACTGGTTCCAGCCCCCACATAGATCAGCCGCCCGCCGGCGCGAATGTGCGCAACCACCATGTCTATTGTTTTCACAATCTCCGGCAAAACCTTTCCCACGGCTGGAGCAACTTTACAATCCTCGCGGTGGATCATATTCACAATTTCCTCTGTATCGCATAAATCTATATCCACCGTATCGGGATTCACATTTTCTGTGATTAATTGTGCATAATCCATTCGCTTTTCTCCTAACAGTGATTTTCAATATTTGATCCGCAACAGGGAAAGCGCCGCTTCAGGAGCTGCGAATTCACCATCTGTTTCCGCTTTTTGACCTTCCGGAAGAGAATCTGCAGTATACCATACAGCACTTTGGAAGGAAGCAAGCTTAACCTTCAGGCGCTGAGGCTTCCCGGAAGTATTGCAGCAAGCCACCAGCAAACCGTCTTCCAATTCAAAACAGGAAGCTTTCAGCCCATCTCCCACTTTCTCCAAATAGTCTTCATCGCAGAAAGTGCCCAGCCCAAAGGTATCCAGCCAGAATTTCCGCAAAGCCGTCATCTTTTTCAAGTATGCCAGTGACTTGGGATCCCGGGTAAAACTGTTGTCGTCCACTAAATCGTAAACCCAGTAATACATACCGGTGCGGAATGCGCGATCCATAATGGCACGGGATTCCTGGCCCACATGTACTGGCCGCATGGCCAAATTCTCTCGGGGATAAAGCATGTCCACCAAAATCTGTTCCGGGAAGGTATACCGGTAAATCTCCGGAAACGCTCCACAATTCTGATAGAAGAAGGTGGAAATCAGCTGTCCTGACACCAGCGGCCCATAGGAGTCCGAAACGCCTTCATGAATGATGGACATGGTGTCTTTGCCTCTCTCTTTTCTCCGCCGGTGCATCTCTTTCAGTGCTTTTTGGTACCACACATTCCACTCCCCGAATCCATGATCGTGAGTGGAGTCATAACACACTCCAGGATACCCCATGGCCAACTGATCAAGATACATGCCATCTGTACCGATATCCCCGGTAATATAGTCTACGGTATCCGCCAGCTTCTTCCGCCAGCCTGCACTTCCAATGCACTCAACGGCAAAACGCAAACTATCCGTACCATATTGCTCAATTTCCAAAGAGCCATCTTTCTTTTTCACCGTGTTTCCCGCGATAAACTCGTTTAGATGGGTGTACTTCAAATTGGCAAGCCGGGAATTGATGTAGAAGCACACATGGCCGCCATCTTCCGTCACCTGAGCAATCGCCCGCTTCAAGTCGTTTTCACTTCCCAAATCCTCATCGGGAACATATTCCGGGAAACCATGGTCAAAACCATCTTTATGCCAGCCAGACAGTAACAAATGGTTCAGTCCCATGTCCCTGGCTTCGTCCAGCAACCGGCGGATATCCTCAAAACGATGAACAATTCCCCCATTCTGGTACTTAAAATCATAATGGGCCACCAGCCCTGGGTTTTTCTCAAACCACTGAGGCCGTGTTGTCTCCGCAGGAGAAATTGCTCTGTGGAAGTCCCGGTATTTTTTCGCGCCCTCATGCCAATCCCCATCATGCAAGGCAACTACCCCCTGGGGAGCGCTCCAGCTTTCACCCATTTCCAAATTCAAAGGATAACTGGTGAAAAAGTTCATACCGGGGCTCTTATCCCCAAAAGTATCCGCGCGCATAGTGCAGATTTTCAACTCAGGATCATGGCAAGCAAAATACATTCCCATGCCATCTCCGTAATACCCCATCCATTTCATGGAAAGCAATCCCGAATAACTGTCTTCCAACCCTCTGGTACCTTCCGGGAAATCAGCAGCCATGTTTCCCATGGGATAAACATAGCGGTAATTTTGCCAGCGCCAATGAATGGAAGAACTGGGTGCTCCCAGTGAGGAAACCGGATTTTCAATCTTTAATCCTGCGATATGGGGAAAAACCAAGGTGTCATCTTTCCAATCTTCCCCCAGATAGACGCCGTTGATACAAGGAAACCGCACGGCATCCAAATGGTGGACTGAACGGTTCTCCACCGTGATATTCCACAGGCTGTCCGCCTTGTCTTCCGGAAGCTGAATTGTGTATTTCACCTGCACTTCCTGTGGCTGGGAACCGTCCCACAAAGCTCCGTACTCCACCGCTACGGAACGTCCGTCCTGCCCCACCTCGATCCTGGGACGCAGACTGGGATATTTCCTGATTGCTGCTGCATCTCCAGGATACAGGCGGGACTTTCCATCTCCGCAGATCACCACAAATGGCTGGGGCAGAGAATAGGAATGGTTTTTAATTAAGTTTTCTCCTTCTTTTTCGTACACAAGCTCCAGCAATTCCCCAGTCAAGCTGTCAAGGGCCAGGGAAATCAGGCCATTGGTCAAGTGGTATCTGCTTTGATAATACATAACGCTTCTCCTTTTCTTTTTCGCTCAGACTTTATTCGGCTTCGTAAGCGTCTACTGTGCGTTGTACAATTTCACGATACTCTTCCAGGCCCATCTTATCAACCTGGTCTTTATAGGAATCCCACTGATCGAATCCAGTTTCACCTGTAATAAATTTCGCCGTCATATCACTGAGATATGTGGAAATATCGGTGGTCAACACAGAGATCCGGTCAGAATCTTCCGCAGCGTAATTGAATGTACCCCAAACTTCCTCAGGAGTATATTCAGACAGCGCCTGTGCCGCGTCCACTGTGAGTTCCGGAATCAGATGATTGCCAAAATGCAAGTCATCTGCCACAGAAGGATTGGCGCCACCGCTCCAGCACACATAAGAACCCAGTGCCTCTTCCATATTCAGGCCATCAGGATTGTTTGTCACAAAGTCTGTGAACTGGGGTTCACCGTTCTCATCAAACTCGTAAGTCTCTCCTTCTACGCCCATGAAGTAATGCTCAATGCCCTCATCGGAATAGAACCAATCGATCCAGCGTACCGTATCCGCCACGTGCTGGTTCACATTGGTGATAAAGGTATTTTGACCGGCCACGGAAATCGTCTTTCCACCAAAAATCTGATCCCCATTGGGTCCTTTCAGAGCGCAGGGAATATAGGTAAAATCGTCCGCATAGCTTCCCAAATAGCTGGAGTTATGGCAGAACACCACACCCAGAATATTTTGTTCCGCTTTGGCAGTCAAGGTAGCCAGATCAGCGGTAAAGCACTCTTGATCCAACAGTTTTTCGGTATACAGTTTGTTGGCGTACTCCAAGAATCCTTTGTAGTTATCGCTCGTCTGAATGAACCGCAATTCATTGGTATCCGGATCAATGTCCCATTCCAACTGAGCGGCACCGCGAGTCAACAAACCCCAAGACCCCATCAAGCCCTGCTGCAACCGGGCAATACCTTCTACAGCCAGAGGAATTTCATCATCGGTACCGTTGCCGTTAAAATCATGGCCCTTCATTGCCGACAACACATTGTACAGCTCGTCCGTGGTAGTGGGGACTTCCATATTCAGTTCATCAAGCCACACCTGATTGATAAACAGCTTAGGAGAAATTCGGGACGGCGCTGCGGTCACCAAATAGGGGAACCCGTAAATAGAACCGTCGGACATGCGAATATTCTTTTCGATGGAGCTATCTTCTGCCATATAAGCGCTAAAGTTGGGGGCGTACTCTTCCAAATAGTCGTCCAAAGCGATCAACGTACCATCTGTGGAATACTTGGTAATATCCGCCGAGGAAACATTGCACTTAAAAAATACATCGGGCAACTCATTGGAAGCAAATTTCAAGGCCAGCTTTTCCTCAAAAGATGCACTGGGCGCCGTTTCAAAATTCACCTTGACACCTGTGGCTTCTTCCGAATACTTCCAAATCGCCAGGTCATTAAAGTCGCCGGTGGTGTAGGGGCCTTCCATTGCAAAGGCTGTAATCTCTACCATTTCCGGTTCTTGAGTTTCGCTGGTCCCGGAAGTCTCCGGGGTAGAGGAATCATTGGTACCACTGCCGCTGGAACTGGTGTTCCCATTGCAGGCAGTCAGGCTCAAAATCAGAACGCATGCTAAAAATAGAGCAAAAACTTTTTTGAAAGACTTTGTATTCATGTTGTCCTCTCCTTTGAATTCTCTGTTTGTCCCTCTGATTTCTTTTTTCGCCCTTCCTGTGTTTGTTTTTTCCGCAAACACCCCCTTTGGATTTCCGCAATAATGTTGATTTTATCCTTTAATTGCACCTACCATAATTCCCTTTACAAAGTATTTCTGCAAGAATGGATACACCGCTATAATGGGAGCTGACGCTACTACAATCAGTGCGTATTTGATGGTTTCGGCCATAATCTGCCGGTTCGCCAAGCTATCCACCTCAGCCATCATGTCCTCTGACATGGTGTTTTGGACCAGAATGGACCGCAAAATTAATTGCAGAGGATACAGCTCCTTATCATTCAAGTAAATCAGGGCATTGAAAAACGCGTTCCAATGGGTCACCCCGTAAAACAAAACCATAACCGCTATCACTGGCGTGGACAAAGGCAAAATCACTTTGAGCAACAACTGGAAATTGCTGCACCCATCTACCATCGCTGCTTCAGACAATTCCCCAGGAATACTTGTTTGAAAATAAGTACGCATGATGACCATGTTCCAAACGGATACCGCTCCAGGCAACAACATGGCCCAAATGGTATTGGTCAAATGCAGGGTATTGGACATCAACAAATATGTGGGGATCAAGCCGCCGCTGAAAAACATGGTGATGGACAAAACCAGCGTAAAGAAATTCTTTCCCACAAAATCTTTTCTGGATAAAGGATAAGCTGCCAGAACTGTCATCACAATATTGATGCAGGTTCCAAATACCGTATAGAACAACGTATTGCGGTAACCTGTCAGAATACTGGGATCCCGGAAAACCATCTTATAGGACTCCACATTGAAATTTTGGGGGAAGAAGATTACATTGCCTGCCAACACTTCCAAAGGATCACTGAAAGAAGCAATCACAATAAAGTACAAGGGATAGAGAATGACAAACGTGATTAGAAGCAGCAAAGTGGTATTGATGATGGTGAAAATCAAATCATCTCTCTGGACTTTAATCTTCATACTATCCCCCTCTTTAGAACAGGCTGGTTTGATCCAGCTTCTTAACCACGGTGTTTACTGTGATCAACAGTATGAAATTGATGACGGAGTTAAACAAGTTAATCGCTGTAGAAAAAGAATACTGACTTTGCTGTAACCCCACTTTGTACACATAGGTGGAAATCACTTCCGCTGCGGAACGGTTTAAGTCATTCATCAACAGAAAAATCTTTTCAAATCCCACATTCATCAGTGAACCACAGTTCATAATCAACATGATACATACGGTGGGTAAAATTCCCGGCAGATTGATGTGCCAAATCCGCTTCAACCGGGAAGCGCCATCAATCACCGCCGCTTCGTGCAACGCAGGATCAATTCCCGCCAGCGCCGACAGATATATAATGGAACCCCACCCCATGTTCTGCCATACGCCTGACAACACATAAATGGTTTTAAAATACTTGCTCTCATACATAAAGTTGATGGTTTCCAACCCCATTGCTTTTCGCACCTGATTGATCACGCCGGAACTAGGAGACAAAAACAAGATAATCATGCCGGCCATAACCACTACAGAAATAAAATAAGGCGCATAGGTAATGGTTTGCACCGTTTTTTTGAAAAACTTGTTCTTCACTTCATTGAGCATCAATGCCAACAATATGGGGATGGGGAATCCCACAATTAAAGAATACAGGCTGATGGTTATGGTATTGTAAATCGTCTCCCCAAAGTTATTGCTGTTAAAAAACCGCAGGAAATGCTCGAACCCAACCCAGGGACTGCCCCAAATCCCCTTGGATCCTGAAAAATTCTTAAACGCGATTTGGATTCCATACATGGGCATGTAATAAAACACAATGAAGTAAATCAACACCGGCAGAAACATCAAATACAACTGCCAATTTTTAAAGATGGCTTTCTTAATGTTTCTTTGCGACAGTTTTCCGGGATTTTTGTTTTTCCTGACAGCTCCAGCTTTCATACAAACACAATCCTT
>DXXH01000034.1 GCA_019416395.1 Clostridiales bacterium | reverse complement strand
TGGCGACTGCATTGATCAGTGGCTTAGGTGTATTGGCTTACCGGCAAATTACCAAGCATCACGCGGAAAAGGAAGAACGCCGGGAAGCTATGCGTAAACAGGGAAGCAGCGGTGTGAATCAGGACACTGTATAATTTCCTGGATACAATGTATAAAAATCAAAAAAATGGGGGAGTTTTTCAACTTTCCCCTAATTTTTTTGTCTAAGTTCTTGCTAACTCTTAAAAAATGCAATATAACCTTTCTAGATTTGCAAAAAATATGAATAAATATTCATATAGGGGTTGATTTTTCCAAAAAGGGGTGTATAATAGCAACTACAGAGAACAAATTGTGAAACTCTTGAAATTGAAATAAAGGAAGGGACCCCTAATGGCAAACGAAATCAAAAAGGTTGTGTTGGCTTACTCCGGTGGCCTGGATACCTCGATCATCATTCCCTGGTTGAAGGAGAACTACAACAACTGTGAAGTGATCGCTGTTTCCGGCGACGTAGGACAGGGCACAGAGCTGGATGGTCTGGAAGAAAAGGCGAAAAAGACCGGTGCTTCCAAGCTGTATGTTCTGGATTTGAAAGAGGAATTCGTTCAGGATTATGTGTATCCCACGGTAAAAGCCGGGGCTGTTTATGAAAGCAAATACCTGCTGGGTACTTCCTTTGCCCGCCCCATTATTGCCAAGGGAATTGTGGAGATTGCCAAGAAGGAAGGCGCTGACGCCATCTGCCACGGCTGCACCGGCAAGGGCAACGACCAGGTGCGTTTTGAATTGGCCATCAAGGCATTTGCTCCCGATATGAAGATCATTGCTCCCTGGCGTATCTGGGATCTCAAGTCCCGTGAGGAGGAGATCGAGTACGCTGAGGCTCACAACATTCCTTTGAAGATCAGCCGTGAGACCAACTATTCCAAGGATAAGAACCTGTGGCACTTGTCCCATGAGGGCTTGGATTTGGAGAATCCTGCCAACGAGCCCCAGTACAACAAGCCCGGATTCCTGGAAATGGGTGTTTCCCCTGAGCAGGCACCCGATGAGGCTACTTACATCACCCTGCACTTTGAGAAGGGTATTCCCACGCAGCTGGACGGCCAGACTCTTTCCGGCGCTGAGATGGTAGAGAAGCTCAATGAGCTGGGCGGCAAGAACGGCATTGGCTTGGCTGATATCGTGGAAAACCGTTTGGTGGGCATGAAGTCCCGTGGCGTTTATGAAACTCCCGGCGGAACCATTTTGTATCACGCTCATAACAAGCTGGAAGAGCTTTGCTTGGATCGTGACACCTATCACTACAAGCAGCAGGTGGCTTTGAAGTTTGCCGAGCTGGTATACTATGGCCAGTGGTACACTCCTCTGCGCCAGGCGCTGTCCGCCTTTGTGGATTCCACCCAGGAAACTGTTACCGGCGATGTGAAGCTGAAGCTGTACAAGGGCAACATCATCGACGCCGGCGTCACCTCTCCTTATTCCCTCTACGATGAGGAAATCGCTACCTTTGACGAGGACGAGGTTTACAACCAGGCAGATTCCGCTGGATTCATCAACCTGTTTGGTCTGCCCATCAAGGTACAGGCGAAAAAAGGCTTGACTTACGACAAGTAAGACAGTTGGTTTAGTAAAAAATTGTTTGAAATACCCGGAGTTAGGGCGGACGGACGTCTGCCCTTTTCCTGCTTCCAAAGGAGAGATGCTTTTTGGAGCTTGTGGATATTTACGATGCCCAAGGCAAACCCACTGGTATTGTGCGGGATAGAAAAGCCCCTTTAGAAGAAGGAGAGTACCTGCTGGCGGTGGGTATGTGGATTGTGGATCAGGAGAATACCATTTTTCTTACCCGGCGCAGTTTGGAGAAACACTGGGCGCCTGGCAAGTGGGAGAACACGGCCGGTCACGTTCGGGCGGGTGAGGACTGTATAGCCGCAATTCTACGAGAGCTGAAGGAAGAGACTGGCCTTTCCGTTTCCCAGAACCAATTGGTCTATTTGGGCAGCGCCCACGCAGGCCACTATTTTGGCGAAAATTATGGGGTGCGTGTCCAGGAGCGTCCTGAGAAGATCACCTTCCAGG
Organism: Clostridiales bacterium; assembly: GCA_019416395.1. Classification (GTDB taxonomy): domain Bacteria; phylum Bacillota; class Clostridia; order Oscillospirales; family Acutalibacteraceae; genus Acutalibacter. The sequence continues at coordinate 22,135 of DXXH01000034.1, read as the reverse complement.
AAGGGGAAACCTGCGGCGCTAAGTGGGTTACCCCGGAAGAGCTGGCGGAAATGGAGAAGCGGGGGGAGCTTTCTCCCTCAGTGGTCGCTCATCTTACGGGCGGCTATTTGACAGCTTTTTTGAAGTTTATCGGCCGTGAAGGCATCAATTTGTTTGGAAAGGACGAAGCCCCATGAAACTGTGGAAAGGCCGCTTCCAAAAGGAAGCCGACCCGAAGACAAATGATTTTAATTCCAGTATTTCCATTGACAGCCGCATGGCGCACGAGGATATCCAGGGCAGCATTGCCCATGCCACTATGCTGGGCGAATGCGGAATTATCGACAAGAGCGAAAGTGAAAAGATCATCGAAGGACTAAACGGGATTTTGGCGGATCTGGATAGCGGTGCTTTGGCCATCGATCCAGACGCTGAGGATATCCATACCTTTGTGGAAGGAGAGCTGACCGCCCGGATCGGTGACGCTGGAAAGCGGCTCCACACCGCTCGCAGCCGAAACGACCAGGTGGCGTTGGACGTGCGTCTCACCTTGCGGAAGGATTGCGCTGGAGTAAAGACCCAGCTGCGGGACTTTGTGAAGGTCCTGTGTCAGAAAGCGGAACAGTACAGCGCTACGGTCATGCCGGGATATACTCATATGCAGCGGGCTCAACCCATCACCTTTGGGCACCACCTGATGGCCTATGCGGAGATGCTTCTCCGGGATTTGTCCCGTCTGGACGACGCCCTCAAGCGCATGGATGTAATGCCTTTGGGAAGCGGCGCTCTGGCAGGGACCACCTATCCCTTGAACCGGGAGCTGACCGCCAAGCTGCTGGGGTTTTCCCAGGTGAGCCAAAACAGTCTGGACGGCGTGTCCGACCGGGATTTTTGCGCGGAAATCGCGTTTGACGCTTCTTTGATTATGGTACATCTTTCCCGGTTTTGTGAAGAGCTGGTGCTCTGGTGTTCCTGGGAGTTTCAGTTCATTGAGCTGGACGACGCATTTTCCACCGGTTCCAGCATTATGCCTCAGAAGAAAAATCCGGATATTGCGGAGCTGATTCGGGGAAAGAGCGGCCGGGTGTTTGGAGATCTAATGGCTCTGCTTTCCATGATGAAGGGATTGCCTTTGGCCTATAACAAGGACATGCAAGAGGATAAGGAAGCGGTGTTTGACGCCGTGGATACTTTGAAGCTGTGCTTGACGCCCTTGATCCCCATGGTGGAAACCATGACCGTTAAAGAGGAGAAAATGCGGGCAGCGGCAGCAGGCGGCTTTATCAATGCCACGGACTGCGCCGACTATTTGGTGGCGGAAAAGGGTATGCCTTTCCGGGACGCTTATAAGATCACCGGGGAACTGGTGGCCTTGTGTATCGCCAAGGGGCTGACCTTGGAAACCCTGCCGCTGGAAGAATACAAAAAGGTATGCGACCGCTTTGACGAGGGTGTGTATCAGGCCATTTCCTTGGAGAAATGTGTGGGGGGCCGGAAGGTTCTGGGTGGTCCCGCCCCGGAAAATGTAAGGGCCCAGGCGCGGCGTGTTTTAAAGCTGCTGGAAGAGGAGGACAACTGACATGGAGAAAATTAAGGTTGGCGTAGTGGGAGCCACCGGATATGCAGGCAGCGAGATTTGCCGGCTGATTCTTGGCCACCCCCAGGCAGAGCTGGCGGCCATCAGCTCCGTAAGTTTTGAGGGCATGGCGCTTTCCCAGGTGTATCCGGCGTATTATCAGATTTGCGATATGGTTTGCGGCACCCAGGAGGAAGTGGTGGAAAAGAGCGACGTGATTTTTGCCGCCCTGCCCCATGGACTTTCCCAGGAGTTGGGCGCTCAATGCTATTCCTTGGGGAAGACCTTCATTGATATGGGCGCTGATTTCCGCCTGGAAAGCGAAGAGGAATACAAGGAGTGGTATGGTGGGGAATACCAGGATAAGGCTCTCCATCAGGAAGCAGTGTATGGCTTGCCGGAGTTCTTCCGCGAGAAGATCCGGGGGAAGAAGCTGATTGCCAATCCCGGCTGCTACACCACTGCGGTTCCCTTGGCCTTAGTGCCAGCCCTGGAAGCGGGATTTATCGAACCCCAGGGAATCATTGCGGATTGCAAGTCCGGTGTGACCGGGGCAGGCCGGAAGCCCACCCAGTCCAACCACTATCCGGAGCTGAACGAAAGCTTTACCGCTTATAAAGTGGCCAATCACCGTCACACACCGGAAATCGAGCAGACCTTGTCCAAGATTGCCGGGGAAAAGCTGAAGCTGACCTTTGTGCCTCATCTGCTGCCCATCAACCGGGGGATTTTGGCCACTTGTTACGCCAAGCTGAAGCCCGGCGTTACGGAAGAGCAGCTTTGGAAAGCCTATCACGACCGCTATGACGGGGAATTCTTTGTCCGCCTGCTGCCGAAGGGCCAGGTGGCCAATGTGAAAAATGTCCGCTATACCAATTATTGCGATGTGTCCCTGTTTGTGGACAACCGGACCGGCACGTTCATTGCCGTATCCGCCATCGACAATATGGTTAAGGGAGCGGCGGGCCAGGCCATTCAGAATATGAATCTGAGCTTTGGCCTGGAAGAGACCACAGGTCTCAAGCTGGTTCCCCCAGCGTTTTAAGGGTAAGGGATAAGAGTGTAACTATGCAAGCGGGGAAAAGTCCCCGTAGAGAAGAAACGGAGAGATGAATCCATGAAGATGATGGAAGGCGGCGTTACCGCGGCTCAGGGATTTGTGGCCGGCGGCATTCATTGCGGAATCCGCAAAAATAAATCCAAGCCGGATTTGGCGATGATTTACAGTGAGACTCCTTGCGCTGCAGCGGCTGTTTATACGCAGAATTTGGTCAAGGGCGCACCCATTCTGGTGACCCAGAAACATATTTCTAACGGTTACGCCAAAGCGGTGATTTGCAATTCTGGCAACGCCAACACCTGCAATGCCGACGGTGTGGAGAAAGCGGAAGCCATGTGTGAGATGACCGCCCAGGCCCTGGGGATCGATCCTCAGGACGTGGTGGTGGCTTCCACAGGGGTGATTGGTCAAGTACTGCCCTTGGAACCCATTGCCGATGGGATCCCTCAGCTGGCCAAGGCCTTGAGCCCGGAAGGCTCCTTAGGAGCAGCCACCGCCATTATGACCACCGATACTGTGGCGAAGGAAGCGGCGGCGGAATTTGTGGTGGACGGAAAAACAGCCCATGTGGGCGGTATTTCCAAAGGCAGCGGCATGATTCACCCCAATATGGCAACCATGCTGTGCTTTGTCACCACAGACTGCGCGATCACGCCCCAGATGCTGGACAAGGCGATCCATCAGGTGACGGAAAAAACCTTTAACATGATCAGTGTGGACGGGGATACGTCCACCAACGATACCTTTGCAGTGCTTGCCAACGGTGCAGCGGGGAACCGGGAAATCGCTGGGGAAGGGCCTGATTACGACGCCTTTGTGGAAGCTTTGGAAGCTGTTTGCAGAAAGCTTTCCAAGCTGATGGCAGGCGATGGGGAAGGCGCTACCAAGCTGCTGGTGTGCAAGGTGGACGGTGCTGTGGATCTTGCCATGGCCCGGACGGTTTCCAAGAGCGTGATTTGTTCCACCCTGTTTAAGGCTGCCATGTTCGGCGCCGATGCTAACTGGGGCCGGGTGCTGTGCGCTATCGGATATTCTGGCGCTCCAGTGGACGTAAACAAGATCGATGTATCTTTCCGTTCTGGGAAAGGACAAGTGGACGTGTGCGAAAACGGCGCAGGCATTCCCTTCTCAGAGGAGAAGGCTTCCCAGGTGCTGGGGGAGAGAGAGATCGAAATCCTGATCCACCTGCATATGGGTGAGGTGAGCGCCGAGGCCTATGGGTGCGATTTGACATACGACTACGTCAAGATCAACGGTGACTATCGCACCTGATTTGAGCGAAAGGGGCGTCCCCGATGAAAGTAAGGCGAAAAGAAAGCCCGGTTCTAGGACCGTGGGATATTTCCGCAATAGTGATTGCCGGGCTTTTATTTTTGGATTTTCTCAGTTTTCTGGTCCTGCTGGTTGTGGGGATTGGACTGCTGCTGGTGTATGCCCTGGAAATCGGGGTTGTGACCGGGGTGCTGTTGCTGATTGGAATAGCGCTGTATTATCTGGGAAAAAGACGTGGGTTGAAAACCCGTTTTAGACGGCTGCTTTTGGGGTCGATTTTCGCTGGTGGCGTCATGCTGGTATTTTTCTGTGTGGTTACCGTGGCGCTGATTGCCTATACGGCTTCGCTGGATTGACAAGGGGGAAGAACAATGGAAATTCCAAATAGCGAGCGGGCAAAGGTTCTGGTCCAGGCTTTGCCCTATATCAAAAAATATGCGGGTAAAACCGTGGTGGTCAAATACGGCGGCAACGCCATGATCGACGAAAACTTGAAGAACGACGTGATGAACGATATCGTGTTGATGCAGCTGGTAGGGATCAACGTGGTGCTGGTTCACGGTGGCGGGCCGGAAATCAACGCCATGCTGAAAAAGACCGGCAAGGAAAGCAAATTCCTCAATGGTATGAGGGTCACTGACCAGGAAACCATGGACATTGTCCAGCAGGTATTGGCGGGTAAGGTCAATAAGGACCTGGTCCAGCGGTTGGAAGATGCCGGCGGCAAGGCGGTAGGTCTGTGCGGTTTGGACGGTTCCCTGCTGAAGGCGGACCAGTTGGATACAGAGCTGGGGTTTGTGGGGGAAATCCGGGAAGTGAATACGGAAATCCTTCAGAACGCTTCCGCCAACGGTTATGTGCCCATCGTTTCCACAGTGGCGGCGGGATATCACGGAGAGGTGTTCAACATCAACGCCGATGTGGCGGCCGCTCGGATTGCCGCTTCCCTGTCTGCCATGAAATTGATTTTGATGACCGACGTCCGGGGGCTTTTGCGGGATAAGGAAGACGAGAATACTTTGATCCCGGTAGTCAATGTCAGCGACGTGAGCCGCCTGAAAAAGGAAGGGATCATATCCGGGGGCATGATCCCCAAGATCGATTGCTGTGTGGACGCTGTACGCAGAGGCGTAGGCAGAGCCCACATCATCGACGGCAGAACGCCTCACTCTATTTTGGTGGAGCTGTTTACCGACGAAGGCATCGGCACCATGTTTTATTAACGCCCAGGATAAAGGGGTATAAACGGCTCGGCTGTCTTTGATTTGTCTCCGTTGTTTCCAATTGGGTGATGGGAAGAAAGCGGAATTTTGTCCCGCAAAATGGATTGTTTGCTTTTTACAGCAGGATAAAGCCGGCATTCTTTTGGGGACCGCTATTTTAAAAGGGAGTGATTCCTATGACATTTGAACAGATCCAATCCCAAGATCAAACCTACATACTGCATACTTATGGCAGGGTGGACGCTGCCCTGGTGAAGGGTAAAAACGCCCGGGCTTGGGACGTGGAAGGAAAAGAATATATCGATTTCACCGCCGGTATTGGAGTAAACGCTTTGGGCTACAGCGACCCGGAATGGGCAAGCGCCGTAGCAGAGCAGGCGGGAGAAATCCAGCACATGTGCAACTACTACTATTGCCCTCAGAATACAGCTTTGGCGGAAGAGCTGAGCAAAGCTTCCGGCATGGCCAAAGCGTTTTTCTGCAACTCCGGCGCGGAAGCCAATGAATGTGCTGTGAAGGTGGCCCGGAAGTACGGGGAGAAGCGGGGCGCCTATAAGATCATCACTTTGGTGAATTCGTTCCACGGACGCACTTTGACCACCCTGGCAGCGACCGGGCAAGAGGGATTCCACAAGGATTTCCTGCCGTTGACAGAAGGCTTTTTGTATGCCCAGGCTGGGGATTTAGCGGGAATCGAACGGCTGATGGACGGCTCTGTGTGTGCCGTGCTGATTGAGATGGTCCAGGGCGAAGGCGGCGTGATCCCTATGGAAGAAAGCTTTGTCCAAGGGTTGTCCAAACTGCGTCAGGAAAAAGACGTGCTGCTGATGATTGACGAAGTGCAGACCGGCGTAGGACGTACCGGCACCTTCTATGCTTACCAGGGGTACGGGATTCAGCCGGACGTGGTGACTTCCGCGAAAGCGTTGGCAGGTGGATTGCCCATTGGCGCCTGTCTGGTCAGCGGAAAGCTGGGAGACATTTTGAAGCCCGGAATGCAGGGTTCCACCTTTGGGGGAAATCCCCTAGCCTGCGCAGGAGCTCGGGTGGTACTGCGGCGGGTAAACGACCCGACTTTCCTGAAAAGTGTCACGGAAAAGGGCGCGTATCTGAAAGAACGTCTGGAAGCCATGCCTCAAGTGGAGTACGTCCGGGGCCGGGGCATGATGCTGGGTGTGAAGTTGAAGGAGAAGGACGCCCATCAGGTGCTGACCGAATGCGCCAAGCAGGGGCTGTTGATTCTTACCGCCAAGGAACTGGTGCGGTTTTTGCCCCCGTTGACCATTACCCAGGAAGACATGGATCAGGGCTTGGCGATTTTCCAGAAGGTTCTGGAGCAATAAACAGCGATTGTAACGCCGGTCACCGGCGAACGAGTGGAAAGGATTGAACACGATGAAACATCTGTTGAAGCTGTTGGATTTGACCGGCGAGGAGATTCTGGATATTTTGAATCTGGCCGATCAACTGAAATATGAGACAAAGCACGGCATTGAACATCACCTGCTCAAGGGAAAATGCTTGGGTATGATTTTTGAGAAATCTTCCACCCGCACCCGTGTGTCTTTTGAAGTGGGAATCAACCAGCTGGGAGGATACGCTGTGGTGCTGGGGGCGGAAGGTTCTCAGATCGGCCGGGGCGAACCTGTACAGGATACGGCCCGGGTGCTGTCCCGGTATGTGGACGGCATTATGATCCGCACCTTCGGACAGGACGAGGTGGAAGCCTTGGCCCAATACGGCAGTGTGCCTGTGATCAACGGTTTGACCGATTTCTGCCACCCCTGCCAGGTGCTGGCGGATTTGATGACCATTCGGGAGTATAAAGGCTCTTTGTCCGGGTTGAAGCTGTGCTTTATCGGCGACGGCAACAACATGATGAACAGTCTGATCGTAGGCGGCCTGAAAGTGGGTATGAGCGTGTCCGTGGCCTGCCCCGAGGGATATCGTCCGCCCCAGGAGATCCTGGAATTCGCCGGGGAATATGGGGATAAGTTTGAGTTGACCGATTCCCCCATGCAGGCTGCTAAGGACGCTGACGTGGTCATCACCGATGTGTGGACTTCCATGGGACAGGAAGAAGAGCGTCAGAAGCGGGAAGCCGCCTTCCAGGGCTACTGCGTGGACGCGAAGCTGATGGCTCAGGCCAAGCCCGACGCCATGGTGCAGCATTGTCTGCCTGCCCATCGGGGTGAGGAGATCACCGAGGAAGTTTTCGAAGCCAACGCCCAGTACATTTTTGAAGAGGCGGAAAACCGGCTCCATGCCCAGAAAGCAGTTCTGGTAAAAACCATGGGCAGCGCCCAGGAAAAGTAAACAAAGGGAAAGCGGCACAGCGGCGTTTAGCGCCCGGCCGCTTTTTTGCTGGAAGAACATTTCCAAAACTTGAAAAACCTCGCTCTTTTCAATTCCAGAGGTTTTCGGTATAATAAAAAGCGGAGTCTCAGGAAGTGGAGGGATCACATGGAGATAAATAAGGAGCTTCTGCTGGACATGCTTTCCACCCCCTCGGTGTCCGGTAGTGAGATGAAAATGGGGGAAAAGCTTTACAAGTACGCTGAAACGTTTGCCCACCAGGTGCGCACCGACGAAATCGGGGACGTGGTGGCGGTGCTCAACCCGGACAGCAGTTTCCGGGTAATGCTTTCCGGCCATATGGACGAAATCGGTTTGTTGGTTACCGCTGTGACGGAAGATGGTTTCCTGCGGGTAAACCGGGCAGGCGGCGTGTACGCTTCCCTGTATCCCGGCCATCAGGTCCAGGTTATTACAGAACAGGGGCCCATTTTTGGTGCGGTGGTGTTTACTAGGGATCTGTGCAAGAAAGAAGATCTGTCTCCCACAGATCTGTATTTGGATATTGGAGCAAAAGACCGGGAAGACGCCTTAACCCATGTGGCTTTGGGCGATCCGGTGATCTTTGACAACGGGTGCCGGGAATTGCTCAATGGCCGGATCAGCGGCCGGGGCATGGACAACCGCATCGGCGCTTTCATTGTGATGGAAGCGGTGAAGAAGGCCCGGGAATTGGGCTGTACAGTAGGGGTGTACGGCGCTGCTACTGTGGGAGAGGAAACTTCCAGCAACGGTGCCTATTTTGTGGCTTCCCGGGTGGAACCCACATTGGCCATTGCTGTGGACATAACCTACACCAGCGATTATCCCGGGATGGATATAGCGGCTACCGGAGATGTGAAAGTGGGGGGCGGCCCGGTGCTGATCAACAACCCCAGCTGCCATAAAAAGATTCAAACCCTGCTGCGCCAAGCGGCGGAAAAACAGGGGATCTCTGTGCAGACCGAGGCGGCCAGCGGACGTACGGGCACAGATGGAGACACCATCTTGAAAACAGGGAAGGGTGTGCCCTTCACCTGTGTGTCCATTCCGCTCCGGTATATACATTCTCCGTCGGAAGTTGGGTGTTACGCAGACATTCAGGGCTGCATAGATCTGTTGGCCCAATTCCTGGCGGATCTGGATCCCGGCCTGGATTTGACCTGGTATTGAGGAGGCGCTTATGAAATTGTATGTGACCCGTCACGGCCAAACAGCGTGGAACCGGGAAAATATTGTTTGCGGTATCACGGATTTGAGCCTGGACGAAACCGGTATGGAGCAGGCGAAAGAAACTGCTCAAAAGCTGAAAGATACCCATCTGGACCGGGTGATTTGTTCCCCGCTGTTGCGGGCCCGCCAGACGGCTAAGCTGATTTGTGAGGGAAGAGAGCTGCCCTTTTCCATTGACCAGCGGATCCGGGAGCAAAATTACGGCATTTACGAAGGGGCTTCCCGGTTTGACCCGGGATTTTTGGCCAATAAGAAAAGCTTTGCCGTCCGCTATCCCGGTGGGGAATCCCAGATGGGTACCGCCCAGCGGGTATACACCTTTTTGGAAGATATCGCCCGGCAATACCCGGAGGAAGATGTGCTGGTGGTGTGCCATGGGGGAATCTGTCGGGTGATTGAGAGCTACTTCCACGACATGACAAATGAGGAATTTTTCCAGTTTAATATGGGGAATTGCGAAGTCCGGGAATACCAGCTGACGTTGCCCCAAGGAAAGGAGGGAGAAACATGGTGACGTTTTACGGTTCTCACATTTGCAGCGGCTGCCGGGAAGCCAAGGCCCTGTTTGAGGAGAAAGGCTTTACCCAGTTCAAGTTCATCGAGATCACAGAGACAACCGATAATCTCCGGGCGTTTTTGAAATTGCGTGATACCCGTGAGGAGCTGAAAGAGGCCAAAGAGGAAGGCCGTATCGGGATTCCCTGCTTTGTGCGGGAGGACGGTTCCATCACGCTGGAAGCGGAAGACGTACTCAAGGAGGCAGGGATTGCCTGTTAAAATTTCGGCAAAGCTCTTGAATAACGTCCTTTTTCCGATTATAATGAAACATAGATTGGTATTTCGGCCGGCGTAGCAACCGGGCCGAAAGAAATACGAAACCGAAAGGAGTACCAATATGAACTATTCCCATGAAGTGGAAAATATGTGCACGGTGAAGAAGGGCCCCCATCATGGTCCCGCTCCCATTCCCGAAGAGGGCAAGTGGGTCAAGTCCTATGAGATCAAGGACATCTCCGGCCTTTCCCATGGCGTAGGCTGGTGCGCTCCCCAGCAGGGCGCCTGCAAGCTGACTTTGAACGTGAAGGAAGGCATTGTGCAGGAGGCTCTGGTGGAGACTTTGGGATGTTCCGGCATGACCCATTCCGCCGCTATGGCCGCTGAAATTCTCCCCGGCAAGACCTTGCTGGAGTGCTTGAATACTGACCTGGTTTGCGACGCCATCAACGTGGCTATGCGTGAGATCTTTAAGCAGCTGGCTTATGGCCGCAGCCAGACCGCCTTCTCCGAGGGTGGCCTGCCTATCGGCGCTAGCTTGGAAGACCTGGGCAAGGGCCTGCGTTCTCAGGTGGGCACCATGTTCTCCACTGGGCTTAAGGGTGTTCGCTACATGGAAATGGCCGAAGGCTATGTCATTAAGATGGCTCTCGACGAAGAGGGCGAGGTCATTGGCTATCAGTTTGTCAAGGTGGGCAAAATGCTGGAGGACATTCGTCACGGCGTTTCTCCTGATGAGGCCTATAAGAACAACATTGGCCAGTATGGCCGGTTCGACGGCGCTGCCAAGTACATCGACCCCAGAGAAGAATAATTCCCCACGCGGATGAACTAAGGAGGACAAGCAAATGGCTAATGACGTCATGTTTGAAGGCAAAGAAAGAAGAATGCCGAAAATCGAAAAGTGCCTGGCCGAATACGGCATCGGCAGCTTGGAAGAGGCCCGGGAACTTTGCAAAAGCAAGGGCTTCGATCCCTATGATATCGTAAAGGGCGTACAGCCCATCGCTTTTGAGAACGCTGGCTGGGCTTATACCCTGGGCAGCGCTGTGGCCATCAAGAAGGGCGTAAAGACTGCTGCTGAGGCTGCTGAGGCTATCGGTATCGGCCTGGAAGCTTTCTGCGTACCCGGCTCTGTGGCTGAGCAGCGCAATGTTGGTTTGGGCCACGGCAACCTGGGCGCTATGCTGCTCCGGGACGAGACCAAGTGCTTCTGCTTCCTGGCTGGCCACGAGTCCTTTGCCGCTGCGGAAGGCGCTATCGGTATCGCCAAGACTGCTAACCGCGCCCGCAAAGAGCCCCTGCGCATCATCCTGAACGGCTTGGGCAAGGACGCTGCTTACATCATTTCCCGTATCAACGGCTTCACCTATGTAAAGACTGATTTTGATTTCTTTACCGGCGAGCTGAAGGTTGTGGAGACCCGTCCCTTCTCCGATGGCGAGCGGGCTGCTGTAAAGTGCTATGGCGCCAACGACGTTCTGGAAGGCGTGGCTATCATGAAGGCTGAGGGCGTGGACGTGTCCATCACCGGTAACTCCACCAACCCCACCCGGTTCCAGCACCTGGTTGCCGGCACCTACAAGAAGTGGGCCAATGAGAACGGCAAGAAGTACTTCTCCGTGGCTTCCGGCGGCGGCACTGGCCGTACCCTGCATCCCGACAACATGGCAGCTGGCCCCGCTTCCTATGGCTTGACCGACTCCATGGGCCGTATGCATGGCGACGCTCAGTTCGCTGGTTCTTCTTCCGTGCCTGCTCACGTGGAGATGATGGGCCTGATCGGCATGGGCAACAACCCCATGGTCGGTGCTACTGTGGCTTGCGCTGTGGCTGTTTACGAGGCTACCAAGTAAAAATTCCTTTTGGTTTCAATTTTGAGAGAAAGCGGCTCCTGTGGGGGCCGCTTTTTTGTGTTGACTTTGGATTCCTGTACTGGTATTCTAAAAAAGAACATTCTTGGATCACTGGAAATCAACCGCTTGGGTATCCCTTTGAGCGGGCCGGATAGGGGAAGGAAGATTTGCTGTGAAAAAGAAACTTCTTGTAGGGTCCCTTTTGGTGGCAGTTTTCCTTTGTGTTGTCTATTTCGCAACGCCTATTCGTCCTGCCATTGCCCGGGCAGTGGGGAACCGGTACATTCAAGAGCGGTATCCGGAGTATGATTTCCCGCCGGCGGAGTCGGTTTCTGTAGGGCGGCAAAGCTATTATTGGCTGGAGTGGACCACGGATTACAGCGTGGCGTCCCGGGAAGATTCCTACCAGGCCGTGGTGAAGCTGTATGGCTGGCTGCCATTTTGGGTGGAGGAAAGCTCCCTGTGGGAAATTCAGGGTGAAAAGCTTGTGTTGCTTCAGGAGAATTGATGGGGCCGTCCGTGAGTCGAGCAAGATTAAAAAGGGGGAAGGGTTGTGGGAAGAGAATCCTGCTGCTGTTTTACCGGCCACCGGCGTATTCCAGATCAGGAAGGCCTGTGGCTGCGGCGCAGGCTGCGGGAAGAAATCCTATCCTTGGCTGAAGAAGGTGTGGTGACATTCCTGACCGGGGGAGCGCTGGGATTCGACACCATGGCGGCCCAAGAGGTCTTGCGAGTGCGGGCAATGGGGCTACCCACGTTGAAATTGGTCTTGGTACTGCCCTATGTGGGGCAGGAAGCCCAATGGAGCCAGCGAGATGCTGCGGTATTCCGGACTTTGCTCCGGCAGGCGGACCAGGTGGTATATATGGGGCAGGAATATCGAAAAGGATGTATGTACCAGCGCAACCGGTATATGGTGGATCACAGTGCCTACTGCATTTGTTACCAGTTGCGCGGACGGAGCGGCACGGCTTACACCACCCGCTATGCTCAGGAGCAAGGGGTGTCAGTGCGGAATTTGGCGGAATCTCCCTGGAATGAGCCAAAGGAGAAAGCGGAAAACTGAGCGAGAAACCGTTTGAGTGAAGGGTTTCAAATCACACGGATCAACCCTCATGATGAGATGTAAAATGGCTTGGAAAAGCAGTCTGAAAAGGGTCCTGTAGGAAGGCGGGTCACGCCTCTCTCCAGGACCCTTTTTAAGTGTCTTTGGGGCTTTAACGTGATGACAAACCAGAGGATCTGCAACTTTTTTCTGCTCCTGGTGCAAAAATGGAAGTGTTTACCAGGGAAAAACGCTTCTAATGGCTCAAAAATGAATTTTCCAATTTTGAAAAAATATTTTGTAAAAATCGCCTAAATATGTTGAAAATCTAGCAAGAATGTGATAATATATATACGGTTGAGAGAGGGGCGCAGGACACCCCAGATGGAAAGTGTCTCTCACAGAAAAACAAATTTTAACTTTTCTGCAGTGTGTGAAGAAAGGAAGATTTATATGTTCAATTTCGTTGAGCAACCTATGAGCGCCAGAGATTATGATTTTTCTCCTATGCATAAACGTTCCACTCCTGTGGTGATTTCCGGTGGCATTCAGCCTGTGGAGCTGTTCCAGGAAGATATCCGCAATTTGGAGCGTCCCCAGTCTTTGATTGGTTCTGTGTTTAGTTTTCGTAGGTCCAAGGGCTGATAAACTCCCTCCTCTAGCCCTTGAAGATTCTCCTTTCACAAACGCCTTTGCTGCTTTGAGATGGCAAAGGCGTTTGCCATAGAACAAGGCCTTGCCCTCTTTTACTCCGAGAAGGCAAGGCCTTGTTCCGTTTTCAGTATTGTAAGGCGGGGGCCGGGAAAGTAGGGTTTGTTTCGGGTTAGCCGGCTTTTTCCAGATCCCGCCGCAACCGGTGAATGATCCGCTTTTCCAGCCGGGAAATATACGATTGGGAAATTCCCAGTTCATCGGCAACCTCTTTTTGGGTATGTTCCTTGGAATTGTCCAGTCCAAAACGCAGCACCATAATTTTTTTCTCCCGGGGGGAGAGGCGGTCTACCGCCCGGCGAAGCATGGTTTTTTCTGCTTCCTGTTCGATGTCCCGGTTGACTGTGTCAGGATCACTGCCCAAAAGATCGGAAAGCAGCAGCTCATTGCCGTCCCAGTCCACATTCAGCGGGTCATCGATGGAAACCTCATGGCGAAGCTGGGAGCTTTTGCGCAAGTGCATTAGAATTTCATTTTCAATACACCGGGAAGCGTAGGTGGCCAACTTGATATTCCGTTCCACCTGGAAGGTGTTTACCGCCTTGATCAGGCCGATGGTTCCGATGGAAATCAGGTCTTCCACATTGGCGCCTGGGCTTTCAAATTTCTTAGCGATGTATACCACTAGGCGTAAATTGTGGGTAATCAATGGCTCCCGGGCTCCGGGCACGTTGTGGCGAATATTGTCCAGCACTTGGGCTTCCTCTTCTTTGGTCAAAGGCGGGGGCAAGGTTTCCGGCCCATTGATGTAGTGGCATTCCCGTGTTTCCTGAGGGAATAGGCGGGCAAACAGCTGGGAAAAAAACCGGCAGATAAATTTAAACATGGAAAAGACCTCCTTCAGTGGGGATATAGTTTACTGGGGATTACTGGGTGGGGTTAAGCTCGGGAAATTGATCCGGTCCATACAGCGCTTGGAATTCTCCCGTGGGGAATTCCCGGTCCCATACAGCGATATAGCAGCGGATGGGCGTATTGTCCGGTAAGCGGCGAACACATTCCGGTTTCAAGGCGGGCAGGACTCCCGAGCCCCCCACACTTTCGAAGGGAACTAGACGAACGCCTTCCAAAGTGCTTTCGCAGCCGGTTTTTAAAGCGTCTTTTATACCGGGTGGGAGCGCCTCTTCCAGGGCGGACGCTTGACAGACGATGACGGGAAGTCCGGAAAAAGGTTCTCGCAAGCCACAGCCGGTATCGGCCTTGGCCCACAGTGTGATCGTTTTTCCGCACAGGTCAATGGAGAGCTGGCAAATCTTTTGGGTGAGATCCTCTCGGTGAAACAGTTTCTGGAAAATCCAAAAGACCAGATACGCTCCGCCTGTGAATAGAAAGAGCAGCAGTGGCGAAAGGTCAAAGTACAAAGCGTGACCCACCACGGCCACATTCCGAGGGCCAATCCACCGGATCAGAAAGAGAAAAAATCCGGCAAGCAGCAGGGAAAACGTCCAAAAGCACAGAGTGGCCTTGAGAAATCCCCGGCGTGACAGGGGACAAAAGGCAGCTGCGGTGGTCAGCGCTGCCGAAACAGCTCCCCATGCCAGCGAAATCCACCAGGGTTGGGGAATCAGACAGGCCAAAGCACAGACAGCGCCGATCAGAGCGCCTAAAAGCAGACGCCAGGTTTTCCCCCGGAGCTGCAGTGTTTTCCGGGTACACCACAGCAGAAAAAAATCCACGTACAGGTTGACGATTACCAGCACATCTCCATAGACGGTCATGGCCATTCCCCCGTTTCCACCTTATTATAGAAGGCTCTGGAAGAATGTCCTGTCGCTTTGTGGAAAGGGTGGGAAAAAGAATCGTTCCCCTGCAAGGAAAGATTGTAAAAAACTTTTGGGAAATGGAAGGTGTTCCTGGTTTTGTATTGCGTTTCATGGAAAAAACGGGTAAAATAAAACTGCCCGGACAGAATGTCTGGGCATGCAATGGGACCGGAAGATCTGGTCATGATACGATGAAGGAGTGTGAAGACAGATGATTCTAAACAAACGGAAGATCGTCTTGGTAGGCACAGGCATGGTCGGCATGAGTTTTGCCTATTCCGTCTTGAACCAGGCAGTATGCGATGAACTGGTGTTGGTGGATATCGACAAGCGCCGGGCAGAAGGAGAAGCCATGGATTTGAATCATGGCGTGGCCTTTGCCAGCTCCAGCATGAAGATTTACGCGGGGGAATACAGCGATTGCGCCGATGCGGACATTGTGGTGATTTGCGCCGGAGTCAGCCAGAAACCTGGAGAATCCCGGCTGGATCTGCTCAAACGGAACGCTTTGGTATTTCAGTCCATTATCGGGCCCATTACCCATTCGGGTTTTTCGGGGATTTTCCTGGTAGCCACCAATCCGGTGGATATTATGACCCGGGTGACTTATGAGCTTTCAGGATTCAATTCCAACCGGGTATTCGGCACAGGCACAACCCTGGATACAGCCCGGTTACGGTACTTGCTGGGCGAATATTTCTCTGTGGATCCCCGGAACATGCACGCCTATGTAATCGGGGAGCACGGGGACAGCGAGTTTGTGCCCTGGAGCCAGGCGATGCTGGCTACAAAGTCGGTCATTGAGACCTGCGAACAGTCCAATGGCAAATTCTGCCTGGAAGACATGCAGAAAATCAGCACAGAGGTGCGGGACGCCGCCCAGAAAATTATTGAGGCCAAGCGGGCTACCTATTACGGGATTGGCATGTCCCTGGTCCGGATTGTGCGTGCAGTGCTTTCCAACGAAAACAGTGTGCTTACTGTTTCGGCACGGCTCCGTGGGGAATATGGCCAGCGGGATATTTTTGCCGGAGTTCCCTGCATTGTCAACCGTAATGGCGTGGATCGTGTGCTGGAACTGTCCCTCACCGACGAGGAGAAAGAAAAATTCCAGAGCTCTTGCGCTATTTTGAAGGAAAGCTATGAGGGCTTAGAGCTGTAATACCTGGGGGCGGGAAATCCCGCCCGGAACTTGGAGACTCTCCCGGTATAGAAAAGGCTGTACACCCTGGGGGCCAGTAAGCGGAGCTGTTCTGCGGTCCTGGTTTTGGCCGGCGGGGAAAAGGTCTTTTAAAAACCGGTATGACGGAAAAGACTCTGGAAAAGGTGACATATATGATCTCCATACTTTTGGTAGCGGCCGGTGGAGCGTTGGGCGCCGTGGGCCGTTACAGTTTAAGTCTGCTGCTTTGGAAAGGGGAATTTCCGTTGTTGACTCTCCTGGCCAATTTCCTGGGAGCGACGGTTCTAGGGTTCCTCAGCGAGCTCTTCCAACGGAAGCTTATAGGGAACAACGGAAGGCTGTTTTTGCAGGTAGGGCTTTGCGGTGGTTTCACCACCTTTTCCACGTTTTCGCTGGAAACGGTTCAACTGTTTGAAAACGGGAAACCTTTTCTGGGCGGAGCTTATATCTTGGTCAGTTTGACCCTTTGCTTACTGGGAGTGGGTCTGGGGAGACTTTTGGCCAATCTGCTTGTTCGAGCCTGAAATGCATATAAAAAAGGCAGGACTGGAATTTTCAGTCCTGCCTTTCGCTGTTTTATGAGGGCTACAGGTTTTAGGGGATAGCCCCAAGGTTTCCATGGATTCTCTTTTGAAGGGGTTGAGATGCTTATTTCCCCAGTTTCTGAATATCCTCAATCAGCTGTTCCACAGCCTCTTCCCGTGTGGCCCAGCTGGTGGCCAAACGGATTGCGGTATGGGTTTCGTCAACTTTGGCCCAGGTGGAATACGTGTACTTCTTGCCCAGTTTTTCCAGCAGATCATTGGGGAAGATAGGGAACTGCTGGTTGGTGGGGGATTCGGCGAGGAAGGGGAACCCGGCTTTTTTGCAGGCGTCGGCAATACGGTAGGCCAGCTCATTGGCGCCGCGGCAGATGTCATAATACAGCCCGTCCTCAAACAGGGTAAGGAATTGGATCCCCAGCAGCCAGCCCTTGGCCAGCATTCCGCCATTTTGCTTTATGTGATAACGGAAGTCGGGTTTCAACTCTGGATTGGAAATCACCACAGCTTCCCCGAATAAAGCGCCGCATTTCGTGCCACCGATATAGAACACGTCGCACAGCCGGGCCAGGTCGGCAATGGAGACATCGCTGCCCCGGGCGGTCAAGCCATAGCCCAACCGGGCACCGTCTAAAAAGAGGTACAGGCCATGGGATTTGCAAACACGGCTCAATGCTTCCAGTTCGGGAAGGGTGTAGAGAGCACCGTTTTCGGTGGGGTGGGAAATGTACACCATTTTCGGCTGCACCTGATGCTCATGGGTCTCGTCAGCCCAATGAGCTTTGACAGTTTCGTCTACCTGGGCGGCGGTGAGCTTTCCTTCCGGACCACAAGGGAGAGCCAACACTTTATGTCCGGTGGCTTCCACGGCGCCGGACTCGTGACAGTTGATGTGGCCTGTTGCGGGGGAAATCACACCCTGATGGGGGCGCAGGGCAGAACGGATCACAGTAAAGTTTGTCTGAGTGCCTCCCACTAAAAAGTGGACGTCAACATCTTCTCGGTCGCATTCCTGACGGATCAGTTCCCGGGCACGTTGGCAATAAGGATCCTCCCCGTATCCCATAATTTGCTCCAGGTTAGTTTCCGCCATTTTTTCCAGAATGTGGGGGTGGGCTCCTTCGGTGTAATCACAGTTAAAGTAAAGCATGATGTCCCTCCAATTCATATTTCATGGGCAAAAAAGGTATCCCAGGCGTCCTGTCGCCAGAGATGCCTTTCGGGCTTTGGAAAGCGGTTTTACGCCACTGTATACAGCCGCCTTTTCGCTTTCAAAATCCCAGTGCAATAAACGGGTTTATTATACCATTCCCTTTTCAAAATGTAAATTGGTGGAAAAGTGAGAATCTGGACAGATTTTCCCCTTGTGACTGTTGACAAATGGCGGGGAATCGTGTATAATCCTAATGCTGTAAAGAAAACCGCTTTACAGATTTTGCGAAACAGGGAAGCGCCACGGCCTACCGGGAAGCTGGTGAAAACCGGGAAAGCCGCTCAGGGAGGGACGTGAAGATGGCAAAGGATTTGCGGATTAGTTTCCTGCTGGATTTCTATGGGGATATGCTTACCGATACCCAGAGAGAAGTGGTGGACGCCTATTACAACGAGGACCTGTCCCTGGCGGAAATTGCCGCGGATCGGGATATCACCCGGCAAGGGGTGCGGGACGCCATCAAGCGGGCGGAACAGCAGCTGTTGGATATGGAAGACCGGTTAGGGTTGGCCCGCCGGTTCCAAGAGATCCAGCAGATCCTGACGCTGATCTGTGACTGCGCTTTAACCATTCAGGATTTGAATGAGCAAAACGGCGGGGTACCGGGCATTGACGAGAATGTATCCAAGATTTTGAAATGTGCCCAGGAAATCGCCGTGGAGGCGTAAGGCGGCTGACGTGAAACAGCCCGGAAGCGGGCGACTACAATTGATTCCAGGAGGGAAAGCCAGTGGCATTTGAGGGTTTGGCGGAAAAGCTCAGCAATTCGTTTAAGAAACTGCGGAGCAAGGGCAAGCTCACCGAGGCAGATGTGAAGGAAGCCATGCGGGAAGTGCGTCTGGCCCTGCTGGAAGCCGACGTCAACTACAAGGTGGCCAAGGAATTCACCAAGAAAGTGACGGAACGGGCTGTTGGGTCGGAAGTGATGGAAAGCCTGACGCCTGCCCAGATGGTGATCAAAATTGTCAACGAGGAGCTGACAAGCCTGATGGGCGGCTCGGAAGAGCGGCTGAAAATGCCAGCTCACCCGCCGGCGATCATCATGATGTGCGGTTTGCAGGGCGCTGGTAAAACTACTCATGCCGCCAAGCTGGCTTACCAGTTGAAATCCCAGGGACACCGGCCTTTGCTGGTAGCCGGGGATATTTACCGTCCCGCCGCTATCAAGCAGTTGCAGGTGGTGGGTGAGAAAGCAGGAGCGCCTGTTTTTGAGAAGGGCACTCAAGACCCGGTGATCACCGCGAAAGAGGCGGTGCGTCACGCCAAGGATTACGGCAACGACTATGTGATTATCGATACCGCAGGCCGGTTGCAGATCGATGAGCAGCTGATGGAAGAGCTTCGCCGCATTAAAGAGGCTGTGCAACCCACGGATATTCTGCTGGTTGTGGACGCCATGACCGGTCAGGAAGCGGTGAACGTGGCCAAGACGTTTGACGATCTGCTGGACATTACCGGCGTCATTCTCACCAAGCTGGACGGTGACACACGAGGCGGCGCAGCACTTTCCGTAAAAGCGGTGACTGGCAAGCCCATCAAATATGCAGGTACCGGAGAAAAGCTCTCGGATTTGGAAGTGTTCCACCCGGACCGTATGGCCAGCCGGATTCTGGGCATGGGCGACGTGCTCACCCTGATCGAGGACGCCCAGATGAAGCTGGACGAGAAAGCCGCAGCTAAAACAGCCCAGCGGCTGATGCAGAACAAGATGGATTTGAACGACCTGTTGGAGCAGTTCCAGCAGGTGAAGAAAATGGGACCCTTAAAGGGGATCCTCTCCAAGCTTCCCGGAGTGGGAAATAAATTGGACGACGTGGATATTGACGACCGGGTGATGGACCGGAGCGCAGCGATTATCCTGTCCATGACGCCTTACGAGCGTGCTCACCCGGATTGCCTGAAAGCTTCCCGGAAAAAGCGGATTGCCGCTGGGTGTGGCATGAAGGTGGAAGACGTGAACCGGCTTTTGAACCAGTTCCGTCAGACCCAGAAGCTGCTCAAGCAGTTTGGGGGGCTTGGGAAAGGCAAACGCCGCCGGATGCCCAATATTCCCATGTAAAAAGGGCGGGCGGGGATTTTTCCCGCAGAAGTTTTTGTTGGATATTGCCGGGGCTTGCCCCGTGAACAATATTGCCCGGTGAGCCGGGCGAAGCGTATTTTAATAGATTCACTTAAAAATGATGGAGGAATGAATCATGGCAGTAAAAATCAGACTGAGAAGAATGGGCGCTAAGAAATCTCCCTTCTACCGCATCGTGGTGGCGGATTCCCGTTTCCCCCGTGACGGCCGTTTCATCGAGGAGATCGGCTACTACAACCCCATGGAAGAGCCCAGCGTGGTGAAGGTCGACCCCGAGAAGGCCAAGAAGTGGCTCCAGAATGGCGCCCAGCCCACCGATACTGTTAAGGCTCTGTTCAAGAAGCACGGTGTGATCTAAATCATCACGCCCAGCCTTTTGAAAGGAGCAGCAGTATGGAGGCGTTACTGAAAGCCATTGCTTCCGGTTTGGTGGAAAAACCGGAAGAGATCGTCGTCACCAGCGAGGAGCAGGAAAACGGTACCACTGTGTACCATCTCCACGTGGCGGAAGACGATATGGGCCGCGTCATCGGCAAGCAGGGCCGCATCGCCAAGGCGATTCGTGTGGTCATGCGGGCGGCGGCTACCCGAAATGAACAAAAGATTATGGTCGAAATCGACTGAGCAGAGAAGGGCGCAAGCCCTTTTTTGTTTATCCGGCGGCAGGAGGACCGTACAATGAGGAAACAATTTTTGGAAGCTGGAAAAATCGTGCGTACCCACGGCGTCCGGGGAGAACTTGTCCTGGAACCCTGGACGGATTCCCCGGAATTCCTGGCGGAGGTCAAGCGGCTCTATTTTGACGGCGGCAAAACGGACGCTGGTTTGATTGCGTCCCGAGTGTACAAGGGACGCCTGCTGGTCACGTTGCAAGGTGTGACCACCGTGGAACAGGGGGATGCCCTGCGGGGAAAAGTGCTTTACCTGAACCGGGAAGACGTGAGGCTGGAAGAAGGCCAGGTGTTCCTGCAGGATATGATCGGGTTGAAGGCTGTTGACGGTACAACCGGGAAAGAATACGGGGAGCTGCGGGAAGTGCTTCCCACTGGCGCCAACGACGTGTACCGCATTGTGGACCAGTCCGGGAAGGAATACCTGTTCCCGGCGGTGAAGCATATGATCAAGCGGATCAGCGTGGAAGACGGGGTGATTGAACTGCTGCCCATTCCCGGGATCTTTGACGAGGAAGGGGAGGAAGCCTAAGTGCGGGTGGATATTCTCACCTTGTTTCCGGAGATGTTCCCGCCGGTACTGGGGCATAGTATTGTGGGACGTGCTCGGAAAAAGGGACTTTTGCAGGTTTGCTGCCACCAGCTCCGGGATTTTTCCCCAGACACCCGAGGGCGGGTGGACGATACCGTGTTCGGCGGGGGAAAGGGAATGCTTTTGGCAGCGGAACCCTTTGCCAGGGGCATCGACGAAATTTGCGCACATCTTGGGTGGCGGCCGCATATGCTGTATATGTCTCCCCGTGGAAAGGTTCTCGATCAGGAGGACGCCAAGCGGTTGGCCAGGGAACCCGGCCTTTTGATTCTTTGCGGCCATTACGAGGGAGTGGACCAACGGCTGCTGGATGAATATGGGGTGGAGGAAATCTCGGTGGGAGACTATGTGCTTACCGGAGGCGAACTGCCTGCCATGATCCTGACAGACGCTGTGAGCAGAATGCTTCCCGGGGTGCTTTCGGAAGAGGCATGTTTCACAGAAGAAAGCCACTATTCCGGTTTGCTGGAGTATCCCCAGTATACCCGGCCGGAAGTGTGGCGGGGCCGTCCGGTGCCGGAAGTATTGCTTTCGGGGCATCATGAGAACATACGGAAATGGCGGCGGGGACAGGCGCTGGCCGTGACACGGCGGAACCGTCCCGATTTATGGGAACGGGTAGAGTTGACAAAGGAAGACCGGAAACTGCTGGAAACACTGGGAGAAACGCCGGATTTTTAATTTGGCGTATATCTGGCGGAAAAAGCTCCTATGCTGATATTGTCCGGCCCACACAGCATATGGTGGCTGGGTGGTTTCCACAGAGACACAATTGGCAAAAAGTTTTCCACATTATCGTCAATGCGCACAAACAAGTGGGGAAAATAATGGTACCACGCTGTTCAGGAATCCAAAATTCGGGAATTCCAGTTGACGACGGCAGGAAATATGCTATAATGAACTTAAATCCCAAATACTTTGCGCCCATTAGACCTATTTTTTTGTGGTGGCAGAAAAACCCTTTTATAAATTTTGTAGGAGAGTGAATTTGCATGTGTGCTAAAGAAGTATTGGTCCAGAATCAGGTC
>DXXH01000033.1:25090-25536 GCA_019416395.1 Clostridiales bacterium | reverse complement strand
GATACTTTTAAAGTTTTAAATCGCGGGTCTGTAAAGGTGTGGAGCGTTACAGCGTCACTTAAGCGCTGTGTATTCAAATGACTCATAATTTCGTAACCTTTCCAGAATTTTTTGCAAAAGAAATACAACAAATTTGGACAGAAGTGCATAAATATGCTTCTATCAGCTTCTTAGTATACCACATTATCCCAACTTTTGAAAGAGGCCGAAAAAAATTCACAAATAATGAGAAAAAGCGCGCCGTAATTTTCTGCGGCGCGCCAAAAAACAACGTAATCTCTCAAATTGTGCCAAAGATTCTATCCCCAGCGTCTCCTAAGCCGGGAAGAATATATCCGTTTTCATTCAAGCACTGATCTACCGCTGCACAGTAAATCTGCACATCCGGGTGGGCTTTCGTCAGTGCTTCCAGCCCTTCCGGAGCGGCGATGATACACAAAAACTTA
>DXXH01000033.1:19804-25080 GCA_019416395.1 Clostridiales bacterium | reverse complement strand
CCGCCAGTAGCCAGCATGGGATCCAACACAATCACATCGCGTTCCTCAATGTCCTGAGGCAGCTTATTGTAATATTCTACCGGCTTCAACGTGTCATGATCCCGATACAGTCCAATATGCCCCACCTTTGCGGAAGGAACAAGTTGCAGCATACCATCTACCATACCTAGCCCTGCGCGAAGAATGGGCACAAAAGCCAGCTTCCGGCCGGCAATCACCTTGGTGGTGGTTTTTTGCATGGGCGTCACGGTTTCTACTTCCATCAGGGGCAGATCCCGGGTAGCTTCATAGCACATCAGCGTGGCAATTTCGCTGACAAGCTCTCGGAAATTTTTGGTACCTGTAGAAACGTCCCGCAAAAAGGTAAGTTTGTGCTGGATTAAGGGGTGATCCATGACAAATACATTTTGATATTCTTTCATAACGTGTCTCCTCCCATATTGGATAAAAAAGTGTCTTAAAGCTCCCCGTTTTCAATTTGAGCGATTTGGTCAATGCGGCGCTGGTGACGTCCCCCTTCAAATTCTGTATGGAGAAAAATATCCAGCAGCTTCAGCCCAGTGGCTTTATCCACCACTTTGCCACCCATGCAAAGGATATTGGCGTTGTTGTGACGGCGGGTCATCTCAGCGCAAAACTCATTGGTGCACAACGCGGCTCGGATTCCTTTCACCTTGTTGGCAGCTATAGAAATCCCAATACCAGTGGAACAAATCAGAACGCCATAATCCGCCTGGCCGGACGCCACGTATTTGGCAGCCTTAGCGGCAATAGGCGCGTAATCCACGGAGTCAGTGCTGTACGCGCCAAAATCCTCGTAGGGAATATTGTGCTCCTCTAAATATCCACGAACGGCTTCTTTCAATTCAAAACCGCCGTGATCGCAACCGATAGCCAGTTTCATAAAAAGCTCCTTTCCAGCTTGTTTGCTCAGATTATGCTTTTTGTCCCAGACGTTTTTTCAGTTCCCGTTCCGCTTGAGGAAGCCGGAGATATACAGGCGCCAGCGTAGAAGCAGAAATGGTTCTGCCTTCTCGGGCGGCCTTTTCCCCTAGTAACGCCACAGAGGACGCCCTCTGAAAACGCATGGGTTCAGGAGCCAGCTTGGCTCCCCAGGTTTGAAAGGTCCTGTGGCACAAAACAGCGCCGTCTCCCAAAAGGAAAAGCTTTTCCCCGTAATCGCGGCACTCCTTTTCCAGGTCGTCAATAGACAAAGCCCGATCTTCTGTCAGACGCTGCAAAACTCCTTCTTTGGCCTGAAACAAAGCGTTATACACTTGGCCGCAGCGGGCATCCATAACCGCACAGAGAACAGAGTTTTCTAAGGCAATCCCACCAAAAGCAATCGCTTCCAATGTGGATACCCCTACGCAGGCGGTATCATTCAGCAAGGAAATCCCCTTTACACACGCCACACCAATACGAACTCCCGTAAAAGAACCCGGGCCATGGGAAACTGCTAGAACATCGCAATCCCCACAGGAGTGGCCAACCATCTGGAGAAGATTTTGCACCATGGGAAGAAGGGTTTGACTGTGGGTTTGCTTGGTATTAACGTAAAATTCCCCCAACAGCTTTCCATCTTCCACCACGGCTGCCGACGCCGCAATAGCAGATGAGTCGATCCCCAAAGTCAACATGGCATTCCCTCTCCTTTCCAGCCGTCTATGGTGATGATCCGATCATTCTCCCCATCACCTGGGCGAAGATCCACGGCAATGACATTGTCCGGCAAGGCGCCGGCAACATTTTCGCTCCATTCAATGACCAGGACACAATCCGTATCCAAGTAATCGAAAAAGCCAGTGGAATATAAGTCGTCCCAGCTTTCCACCCGGTACATGTCAAAATGCTCCACAGTCAAACGGCCCGAATACTCATTGACCAGAGCGAATGTGGGACTGGACGCCACGTCGCCAGCACCCAACCCCATAACCAAACCTCGTGTAAAGGCAGTTTTGCCAGCTCCCATGCCCCCGGTAAAAGCGATCACTTCCCCGCCTTTTAAATCTTGCGCCAATCGTTGGGCAAGAGCGGCTGTTTCTTCCGGAGAATGGGTGATAAATCGTTCCGCCATATCAGAACAAACCGTGGATAACCGCGTTGTCGTCCACGTCAATCTTTTCCGCGGCAGGAACCTTGGGCAGGCCGGGCATGGTCATAATATCACCGGCATAAGCCACTACGAACCCAGCACCGTTGGAAAGGCGTAAATCCCGGATCGTAATGGTGAAATCCGTGGGACGTCCCAATAGCTTGGCGTTATCGGAAAGCGAATATTGGGTTTTAGCAATGCACACAGGCATGGGGTCGCCGCCAAGTGCCTTAATATCCTTCAAAGATTTCAACGCGGCATTTGTAAAGGTAACGTCCTTTGCACCGTAAATCTTGGTGGCAATGGCATTGATCTTTTCTTCCACTGTGGCGTCGATGGGATAAATGGGAGCAAAGTTGGTTTTTCCCTCATTTTCATCAATCACACGGCAAATGGTTTCCACCAGCTCTTTTCCACCTTCGCCGCCTTTTGCAAACACTTCGGACAAGGCGTAAGAAACACCCAGTTCCTGACAGCAGCGGTCAATGACAGCCAGTTCTCCCTCTGTATCGGTGCCAAACCGGTTGATCGCAACCACTACCGGCACACCGAATTTGGCCATGTTCTCCACATGGGCTTTCAGATTGACAATGCCTTTTTCCAGAGCGGGAACATTTTCTACAGACAAATCTGCTTTTGCCACGCCACCGTTATATTTCAACGCCCGCACAGTGGCTACCACAACCACACAGGAAGGAGCCAGCCCAGCCATGCGGCACTTGATGTCCATGAATTTTTCAGCGCCCAGATCGGAGCCGAAGCCCGCCTCGGTGATGCAGTAGTCCGCCAGTTTCAATGCTAAGCGGGTAGCGCGCACAGAGTTGCAGCCATGAGCGATATTGGCGAAGGGACCGCCGTGCATGATGGCGGGGGTACCTTCAATGGTTTGAACCAGATTGGGATTTACAGCGTCCCGCAGCAAAGCTGCCATTGCACCTTCTGCCTTGATATCACGGGCATAGACCGGCTGACCGTCATAGGTGTAGGCGATGAGAATGCTTCCCAACCGCTGTTTCAGGTCTTTCATATCCTTAGCCAGGCACAAGATCGCCATAACCTCGGAAGCAACGGTGATGATGAAGCCGTCCTCACGGGGGACACCGTTGATCTTGCCGCCCAATCCCACAATCACATTGCGCAGCGCGCGGTCATTCATATCCAAGCAGCGTTTGATCAAAATCCGGCGGGGATCGATTCCCAAAGGATTGCCTTGCTGCAAATGGTTGTCCAGCATGGCGCAGCACAGGTTATTGGCGGAAGTGATCGCATGCATGTCGCCGGTAAAGTGCAGATTGATATCCTCCATGGGAAGGACTTGGGCGTAACCACCACCAGCAGCGCCGTCTTTAATGCCGAATACCGGTCCCAAAGAAGGTTCCCGCAACGCAATGATGGCATTTTTGCCGATTTTGGCCATTGCTTGTCCCAGACCTGCGGTAGTAGTGGTTTTTCCCTCACCGGCTGGGGTGGGATTGATCGCTGTTACCAACACCAGTTTGCCGTCGGGCTTATCCGCCAAACGCACGAAAGCCTGTTCGTTGATTTTCGCCTTGTACTTTCCATAAAGCTCCAGTTCATCTTCCTGAATTCCCAGCTCCTCAGCGATTTCCGCGATAGGTCTCAGCGTTGTACCCTGGGCAATCTCAATGTCAGAAAGCATAGTCCCACACACCTTTCCGGCCGGCTTACGGCCACCATCAAAGTTAGATTTACTCGATCCCATATATTATAAAAGATTTTGTAGAAATAGTAAAGCCCGAAACAAAAAACTTGAAGCCCTGTGACGGATATGCTATAATTAACATAATTTGTTTCCAGATATAAGAAGCATTCTTTTATGGAAACTGGATTTTTGTGAAAGAATAGGACTGGTATGGTTAAACGGTGTTTTAAAGGGATCCTAAATTATATAAAAAAGGCGGATATTATCCTTTGGCTGCTATTGGCAGCCATTTCCGTCTATAGCCTGTTGCTTCTTCGCAGTGTGGACAGTGCTACCGGCTCGGGTTATTTCCGTACCCAGCTGTTTGCCATCGCATTAGGTGTGGCTGGTGCCGTGTTCCTTTCGCTGCTGGATTATGTGGACCTATCCAATTTCTGGTATTTGCTAGCAGGCTTTTCCATTTTTCTTATGATTTACACTACGCTGTTCGGTGAACAGGTCAAAGGCAGCGGCGGCGTTGACGCCCGGGCTTGGATCACTATTGCCGGCAGGACGTTCCAATCCTCAGAATTGGTAAAAATCGCGTTTATGCTCACCTACTCCAAACATTTGGATACATTGCGCAAGCGAGATTTGATCAACCAGCCGCTCCATGTAGTTCTGTTGGGGTGTCACGCTTTGGTGCCGATTTTGCTGTGTCAGCTTCAGGGCGATACAGGCGCTGGCGTCGTATTTTTCGCCATGTTTTTGGTGATGAGCCTGGCTGCCGGAGTCAAGCTGCGTTATTTCGCTATTTTAGGCGCGGCAGTGCTCTTTTCCCTGCCTTTATTGTGGCAATTTGTCATGGACGACTATCAAAAAATGCGGTTTGTAGCCCTGTTTAACTTGGACGATCCAACTGTGCAAATGGAAGACGGATACCAGCAGTATCAAGGGCGGATTTCCATTGGCAGTGGAAAATTGACAGGACAAGGGCTTTTCAATGGCAGCCGTGTAGCCAGCAACAGTGTCCCCTTCCAGCAAAGCGACTTTATTTTCTCGGTGGCTGGTGAGGAATTGGGCTTTGTGGGTTGCACCGTACTAATTTTGCTGTTGTTCCTGTTTATGGCCAAGGTGCTTCACGTAGCCCATTCTTCTCGGGACGATTTGGGCAAATTCATTTGCTTCGGTTACTTTGGAATTATCGCTCTGCAATCAGTTTCCAACATTGGCATGTGCCTTGCGCTGTTGCCCGCGATGGGAGTAACGCTCCCCTTCTTCATCGCAGGCGGTTCTTCCGCAGCCTGTATGTATTTTGGTTTTGGGCTGGTTCAAAGCGTCTACATGCGCCGAAAGGAAAGCGACGGATTGCGGCTGAAACGAAAAGAACCACTTCGTTTTCTCAATAAAAAGATATAGAAAAATCCCTCGGAGATTTCTCTTCGAGGGATTTTTCATTCTTTCTTATCAAAACATTCCTTATCAAATGCCCTTGACAAATTCCCGGAACCGGGGCAGCATACCGATTTTATCCGGGGT
>DXXH01000033.1:16491-19794 GCA_019416395.1 Clostridiales bacterium | reverse complement strand
ATTTGGAGAATATCATATCCGGGCAGGTTATTTCCTTCCACAAAGACAGGACCGTCTGGAGTGATGGCCACATCCCAGCCCACATAGCGCATTTGGGGCACCACTTGAGAAGCTTCCAGGCACATGGCTTTCGCTTCTTCCCAGTAAGGAATGGCAAATCCCTGGATTTGCGTATGGGTACGGGGGTGTTCTGTGTAGGTGTGACGTGCTTTGTCGTAAGCCGGGTATTGGATTACTCCCTTTTCCAAGTCAATAGGAGCAAACATACCGCCGGAGTGAAGGTTGTCCACTGGGCGGTCGCTGTTGCCAATACGGATATGGGCATACACAATATGAGGACCACTCTCATTCAAGATCGTGACAATCCGCAGGGTGTTGATGGCATGGGGATTCATCTTGTTCATGGTTTCGTGCTGTTGGAGCACGTCTTCCACAACGCCGATATTTTCCGCCTTCAGCTTGTCATACATGTCGTCCAGAGAGGGGAAATCCTTCTTGTACAGCTTATTGACGCCAAACCCACCGCTGGAAGATTCCGGTTTGACCATAACCATATCACGGGACTCCATGAATTTCTTAAAGTCCTCTTTGCTCGCCTTGGAAAAGTCCAGCCACTGCCGGCCAATATACTTGGCGAAGGTGGTATAAAACTCTGTTTTATTGTCAAAGAAATGGTAATATTCCCGGTCGTTCAAGATGCTCACCAGGGTATTATTGACGCTACGGGTTACGTATGTGGCCCGCTGGGCGTCTGTCAAGTTATAAAACTCACACAGCAGGTAATCATTAAAACCAGCGCCATATTTTAATCCGCAGCGAACCACGTCGGTCAAAATTCCCACGGAATTCTTTCCGGTAATTTTATGAACCTTCC
Source organism: Clostridiales bacterium (assembly GCA_019416395.1). GTDB lineage: Bacteria > Bacillota > Clostridia > Oscillospirales > Acutalibacteraceae > Acutalibacter. The sequence goes on along the minus strand of DXXH01000033.1, from coordinate 18,920 downwards.
CCACTGTACGAAACAGCTCGGGATAATCCATACGGGTTACGCAGCTCAGAATGAATTTCAATTTTCCCATGACCTTTTCCCCCTTACCGTTTTCTTCCACCTTTGCCACCGGATTGCTGGCGGCGTTGTGTAGCTTCCTCGTCCAGGCAAAGCTCCCCTTCGTCGGTGATTCGGAGTACGCTCCCTACCTTTGCACCCTGAGGTACTTCCGGAAGCTCAATGGCGAAAAATTTCTGATCACTGTCTGTGCAGATGGCAAATTTGCCGTCAAAACGGTCAATCACAAGCTGTTTCATGGATTCCCTTCTGTCCTTTCCAGTGTGTTATGATATTCACTTCTCAGGGAAAGGTTCTCTCCGTCCCAGGAGAATACCAAATCCCCGTCGGTATCTGTACGGTATATTTCAGCCCCTACGTTTTCTAGCCGGCGTAAAGTTTCTTCCCGAGGCAACTGGCTGTTGTCAGGTCCCACAGAAACCAGCGCATATTTCGGTGAAACGGCTTCCAAAAAGCGCTGCGAACAGGAGCTGGCACTGCCATGGTGTGGTACTTTCAGCAGGTCCGCGTCCAGGTCTTCCCCAGATTTTACCAAATCCAGTTCCGCTTGGGACTCAATATCCCCACAAAACAAAGCGGAAAACCCACGGTAATCCAAACGCAGCACCACTGAACAATCATTGCTTTCTTCGTAATCCCTCAAAGGTCCCAATACCTTTAGAATTGCTCCGCCAAAAGCAAGCGTATCCCCCACCTGGATTTCCTGGACCGGCACCCCAGCGGATAAGGCGGCGTTCTCCATAGAGCGATACTCCAGTGTTTGACGCATTTCTTCCGGCCAGGGATACAAAACCAGCTGATCCACTGGGATCTCCTTCAACACCTGGGCGATCCCTCCGGTATGATCGCTATCTGGGTGGGACGCGAAAACATAATCCAGATGATCGACTCCCATGCGGATCAGATAATCCACCACCCGGCTTCCAGAAATAACTGTCCCAGCGTCAATGAGGATATTTTCTCCTTCACAGCGCAAAAGCATAGCGTCTGCTTTTCCCACATCAATGGCATGAAGCTCCAAAGGCGCCTGGTCCACCAGACCCTGAAAACCGGAAAAAACGTACAATTGACGCCAAAACGCTTTTCCCACAGGGGTAATGGAAAAGACCAGCAGAAACCCCAACAGTATCAGGCCAATCCGCTCCAATACAAGTCGCTTTTTGCTGCGCCGTTTCTCAGGTTTCCCCATATTGCCGCCTACTCGTCCTCTTCCTTAGGACCACCGTGCTGCATGTTGCGCTCCATCCACTGGGCATAAGTCATCAGAACCTGCCGAGGCTTTGAGCCCTCATGAGGTCCCACCACGCCCAGCTGTTCCATCTCATCGATCAGCCGGCCTGCCCGGGCATAGCCCAAACGGAGCCGCCGCTGCAACAAAGAGGTGGAAGCTTGTCCCGCCTCTACCACACACTTGATGGCTTCCACGATCATGGGGTCTCCCCCAGTCTCATTATCGGAGTCATTGTCGTTCTTGGACTCGCTGGCGGCATTGCGTTCAATCTCCTCGATCACTTTCGCGTCGTATTCGATGGATTTTGTCTTTTTCACAAACTCCACCACAGAAGCGATCTCCTCATCTGTGACATAGCAACCTTGAACACGCAGGGGCTTTTGTACCCCCACAGGTGCAAAAAGCATATCGCCATTTCCCAAAAGCTTCTCTGCGCCGCCCGCGTCTAAAATGGTGCGGGAGTCTACGGAATTGGATACCGTCAAAGCAATCCGGCTGGGAATATTGGCCTTGATCAAGCCGGTAACAACGTCCACGGAAGGTCTCTGTGTCGCCACTACCAGGTGCATGCCCGCAGCACGGGCCAGCTGAGCCAATCGGCAGATAGAATCTTCTACCTCTTTGGGAGCAGCCATCATCAAGTCTGCCAACTCATCGATTATGATGACGATTTGCGGCATCGCAGGCATAGGCTGGCCGTTTTCGTCTTGATAATTCTGTGAAGCGGCCAAACTATTATACCCTTTCAGGTTACGGACATTGAACTCGGAAAAGATTTTATAGCGCTTCATCATTTCGGATACCGCCCACCCCAGGGCACCGGAAGCCTTCCTAGGATCGGTGACCACAGGGACAAGCATGTGAGGCATACCATTGTACTCGGTAAGCTCCACAGCTTTGGGGTCGATCATCAGGAAACGTACCTCATCGGGGCTTGCCTTGTACAGCATGCTGATAATCAGAGAGTTGATGCACACCGATTTACCGGAACCGGTGGTACCGGCAATCAGCAAGTGAGGCATTTTTGCCAGATCAGCAATGACCGGCTGTCCGGCGATATCCCTGCCTAAGGCTACGGAAAGCTTGCTCTTCGAGGACTGGAAAGAATTGGATTCCACCAGTTCCCGCATACGCACAGTGC
>DXXH01000033.1:12204-16481 GCA_019416395.1 Clostridiales bacterium | reverse complement strand
GTGCTGCGGCTCTTGTTTGGCACCTCGATGCCCACAGCAGCTTTGCCGGGAATTGGCGCTTCGATACGCACGCCGGTAGCAGCCAGGTTCAAAGCCAGGTCGTCTGCAAGGTTGGTGATCTTGCTGATTTTCACCCCGGCAGCCGGCTGGATCTCATAACGGGTAACCGCCGGGCCACGACAGATATCCAAGATTTTTGTCTGGACGCCAAAACTCTTCAGCGTGTCCACCAGAATGCGGCCGTTGGTTTGCAATTCTTCTGTTTCCAAAGCCGGGTTCCCATGAGGACTGACCGCTAACATGGTGACCGGCGGGAAGCAATAGGCCACTTTTGCGGGCTCCGCCCCGGTATACAGCGCCTGTTGGGCAGGAGTCGCTTCCTTGCGGTCATTTTTCTCCCGCTGTTCCATGAATTTTTCAGTCAGCTCTTTTACCTCGTCAGGAACAGGCTGGTTTTCCTGGGCAAAGCCAATGGGCTGGGATTCCTTGGGCGGTTCTACCACTTGGGGAGCTTCGGCGGGAACGGGTTCCGGTTTCGGCGGAGTAGAGCGAACTGTTTCCACCTGTGGAACAGGAATGTGAATATCATCGATTTCCTCTAAGGCCCGTTCCAGCGCTTGAGTACCCTCTTCCACCTGGCGCACAGCAGGAGAAGACTCTTCCTGCTGTGGTGGGACTTCCGGAGAATCTGCCTTTTTATTCTCGGGCGTTTCTTCCACACCAAACACCGCTTTTAAACGGTCCAGCTTATCATTTTTCTTCTCAACCTTTTTCTTTTCTGGCGGCGGCGGGAATAAGCTTGCCGTGGACTCCGCCCGAACCGGATGGGCAGGCAGTTGGGGCTCTAAGGGAACATCGATGTCCGAGTCCATATCCCGTCCCAAAATCAACCGTTCCTCTTCCCTGCGCTGCCGGGCGTTCTGTAAGCCTTCGGAAACCACATCAACAGGCTTCTTGATGGTGCGAAACAGACCGATCAGTGTAGTGCCGGTAAGGACCATCACAGCTACAAAAAGCAACAAAGCTATAATGATTCTGGCCCCTACCTCACCGGTGGCAGCTAGCAAAGGCTGACCAAGCAAGCCGCCCACTACGCCGCCGCCCGTACCGGCGTTTTCCGTGTACAAGAACACTATGTATTCCCAAAAATTAAGGTCTTCCGGAAAAGCACGCTTTCCAAAAATATATCCTGTAGCGCAAAAAAGGACAATGACCACCACAGTCATCCAGATTTTCCCACTGATGGAGCCCCGGGGCTTTTCCATCGCAGTGATGACCGCCACGTAAATCATCAGAACCGGCCAGAGAAGCGCCCAACTTCCACAAAGCCCTAAAATGGCATTATGTGCCCATTTCCACAGGTTGTCACCTGGAATAAGCACCAGGCACCCTAACAGAATCGCGCAGGCAAAAAGTACAACCGCCCGGATTTGGCTTTTCTGACGGATTTCTTCCGCTGTTAAATGGGTGCTCTGATTCCCACTCTTACCACTTCGGGAAGTTCCTCGTTTTTTCGTGGAAGAGGCCGGCGGGGTCCTCTTGGCCGCCGGCTTCTTCGTTGATCTTGATGCTGCTTTTTTCGCTGGCAAACAGTTTCCCTCCGATCTCAAGCCACTGGCTTTACAAAGTAAATGAATCTGACAAACTTATAAAGGGGAACCGGTAAACAGGTTGTTCCCCGTGATATGTTCGATGATGCCGATAATGGTCACAAGTCCACCCGCAATCAGCGTGTAAAGGGCAAAAACATGCAATTTGTTGGTGGTGACGATCCATTTGAGAAGTTTGATCGCCAAAAATCCCACAATTGCCGCCGTCAAGATCCCCACGATCAAAGTACCTGCACCTACAGCGTCCGCCTGCTCTCCCATATCCAACAGGGAAACCAAGGCCGCTGCCGCAATAGAGGGAATTCCCAAGACAAAGGAATAATCCAGCGCCGTTTGCTGATTGATCCCCCGCAAAAGTCCCACGGACAAGGTGGAACCAGAACGGGAGAGCCCAGGGAATACCGCTGCCAAACACTGAGTAATGCCAATGAGAATAGCATCGATGGTGTGAATTTTCTTCCGGCCATTGCTCCTCACCCTGCGTCCGGAAGCGTCCCGGTGGCTGTGCACCTGTTTTACCCGCTTATTCGCCTGAATGCCGGCAAACAGGAGAGCGCTGGTAGCCAACAGAGCAAGGCCTTCCACCAGAATATCCGAGTCAGACCCAAGCATCTCCGACACGCCTTTGATATCCATTCCAGTGCCGGGAATGGGCAAAAACAGCAGGAACAAGGGCAAAAGACCGATAATTAACATAAAAATCAAACGGCGATCATGGTTCATTTCACTCCACTTGAACTGTCCATGAACAATATCCACACACAGGGAGCCCAACTCTTTGATCAACCGCCAGATCAATTCCCGGTATACGAATACCACGGCGATCAAAGTACCCAGGTGGAGCATAACATCAAACAAGATGCCCGGCAGTTCTATGCCGAACAGATGCTTGCAAATGGACAAATGGCCACTGCTGGACACGGGCAGAAATTCGGTAGCACCCTGAATAATTCCTAAGATGATGGCTTCGAAAATGGTCATAAACTCCTCCTTTTATGTAACGGCGGAAAACCGCCGGTTTATCACTGGGACTTTTTCTTTTTAGCGGACGCTTTACCTGTGCCGCAGCGGCGTTTCCGGCTACGGTCAATCATCTGGCCCAAACAGTCCATGGCGTCAGACAGCGAACCCAGGGAATCAATCAGTCCTTCCTCCACGGCGTCCGGACCGTCCAGCACCGTGCCTACGTCCATCACCAATTCCTGGGTGTTCATGGCAAGGCTTGTAAAACGTTCCTTGGTGATATTGGAATTTTGGGTGACAAAGTTTGTGATCCGGTCCTGCATACGGCGGAAATATTCCAGGGTTTGAGGAATTCCCAGCACCAGGCCATTCATGCGCACAGGGTGAATCGTCATGGACGCGGATTCCGCAATAAACGACCGCTTGGCCGCCACCGCCAAGGGAACCCCAATGGAATGGCCTCCGCCCAGCACCAGAGAAACGGTTGGCTTCTTCATGCCGGCCACCAATTCCGCCAACGCCAAACCAGCTTCCACGTCGCCCCCCACGGTGTTCAACAGCATGAGAAGCCCGTCAATTTGGGGATCCTCTTCCACCGCCACGATCTGCGGGATTACGTGTTCGTATTTGGTGGTCTTGTTTTGCGAGGGCAAAATGTAATGTCCCTCGATCTGGCCGATAATGGTCAGGCAGTGAATGGTTCTCCCATTGCACCGGGTGGTCACAGAACCGTCTTGGATCAAGGGCCGCTGGGAAGATTCGCTGTTCTCTTCCCCTTCTTCCCCGGTATCCTCCAAAGCGTTTAGAGCTAAGCGGCGCAGCATTTTTTCGTCGTCCTTTTTCATGGCAGCCTCCTCCTTTACTAGAGATAGTCTGCCTGAAAACAAAGGAAATCATACAGGACACGAAAAAAAGCCTGTGAGCATACCAAAGCTAGTATATTATAGCATCAGATTCTTCCAAGGGCAAGTAAAAGCCACCCCAAATTTCCCCGGGAAGTTTCATTTGCCTATCCCCTCTATTGGTGTTATAATTTTACCCAGAATCTTTTGGGGTGAGGAGCGTGGGTAAACCGTATGGAAAGCTTGATTCTCTCTTTAGAAATTGTGCTGCCGCTATTTCTGTTGATGGCTCTGGGATACATCATTAAATTGACAGGCATGATGAACGAAACGTCTGTCAAGCAGGTCAACAAAGTAATTTTTAAAATCTTTTTGCCCTTGTTGGTCTTCTGCAACATTTATAACACCGAACTAGCGAAAAGTTTCAACTCCCATTTGCTGCTTTATGGCGTCGCCGGAGTGCTGATTCAATTTATACTTTCCCTTTGCCTGGCGGTTTTACTGGAAAAGGAAAATTCCCGGCGCGGCGTAATGCTCCAAGGCATGTTCCGAAGCAATTTCGTGCTGTTTGGAATCCCTATCAGCACCGCTTTGTTTGGGGATACCGCCGCAGGTTTGGCCTCTATACTGATTGCGGTGATCATTCCCCTCTATAACGTGCTTGCAGTCATTTCCCTGGAGCTGTTTAACGGTAAGCGGCCCAACGTGGGAAAAATCCTTGTGGGCATCATTACCAATCCGTTGATTATCGGCTCGGTGCTGGGTATTTTGTTTGTGGTGTTTCAGATTCCCATTCCCACGCCGGTTTACGACACCATCAGCGACCTTTCCACCATCGCCACCCCCCTGGCCTTTGTCATAC
>DXXH01000033.1:0-12194 GCA_019416395.1 Clostridiales bacterium | reverse complement strand
GTTGTTTTAGCTGCCAAACTCCTGGTTTTTCCCGCACTGTTTTTGGGAATCGCTTTACTGCTGGGCTTTCGCGGAGCTCCCTTGGCGGTCCTTCTCACCGTATTTGGAGCGCCCATTGCAGTATCGTCCTTTACCATGGCTCAGCAGATGGGCGGTGATGATAAACTGGCGGGACAACTGGTGGTGTTTAGCTCTATCTTTTCCATCGGCACCATGTTTTTGTTAATTTTTCTCTTAAAAGAACTGGCCTTTTTCTAAAAAATTGGAACTTCTTTTTGAAAATAAACCACAAAACATTGACAGTAAGCCCATTTTAGGCGATAATGTTTGTTATAGTTTTATTCTTTAGTGTAGAAAAGCATACCGCAAACCGCACCGGGATTTTTCCAGCTGGATTTCAGAAGATGGCAGATATTGCCTATTGAGCCTGGTTTTCTCAGAAAAACATGGAAATTTCCCAGTCCAACAAAGATTAAAAAACATCGTATAAAGGAGAAGACGACCATGGCAGAGTTTCAAAAAATACCCATGAAAACACCTTTGGTGGAGATGGACGGCGACGAGATGACCCGCGTCATCTGGAAGATGATTAAGGAAATCCTGCTGCTCCCCTACGTGGATCTGAACACCGAATATTATGACCTGGGTCTGGAATATCGCGACCAGACCAGCGATCAGGTAACGGTGGATTCCGCTATGGCCACAAAGAAATACGGCGTTGCTGTAAAGTGCGCCACCATTACGCCTAATGCAGCCCGTATGGAAGAGTACCACTTGAAAGAGATGTGGAAATCCCCCAACGGCACGATCCGTGCGCTGTTGGACGGCACCGTGTTCCGTACTCCCATTTTAGTACGGGGAATCACCCCCTTTATTCCCGGCTGGCGCAAGCCTATCACCATCGCCCGTCACGCTTACGGTGATGTGTATAAAAATGTGGAAGCCACAGTTCCGGCGGGAGCTAAAGCGGAATTGTTGGTCACCAAGGCCGACGGCTCAGAGGAAAAGTATTTGATCCACGATTTTGACACCCCCGGCATCATTCAGGGCCTGCACAATATTGACAAGAGCATCGAAAGCTTTGCCAGGTCTTGCTTTAATTTTGCGTTGGACATGAAGCAGGATCTTTGGTTTGCCACAAAAGATACCATCTCTAAAAAATACGACCACCGGTTCAAGGATATCTTCCAGGAAATCTACGACAAAGAGTATGCAGAAAAATTCCAAAAAGCCGGGATCGAATATTTTTATACTTTGATCGATGATGCGGTAGCCCGGGTAATCCGCAGCGAGGGCGGCTTCATTTGGGCTTGCAAGAATTACGACGGCGATGTGATGAGTGATATGATCGCCACTGCCTTTGGCAGTCTTGCTATGATGACCTCTGTCCTTGTCTCTCCCGACGGTACTTACGAATACGAAGCGGCTCATGGTACGGTTCAGCGCCACTATTACAAATACCTGAAGGGCGAAATCACATCTACCAATTCCGTGGCCACGATTTTCGCCTGGAGCGGTGCTCTGCGGAAGCGCGGGGAGCTGGATGGTAACGCTCAGCTGATGGAATTTGCCGACAAGTTGGAAGCCGCTACTATTTCCACTATCGAGTCCGGTGTGATGACCGGAGACTTGGCAGCCATGTCTACCCTGCCGGAAATCCACAAGGTGGATACAGAAGGATTTCTCCGAGCGGTTGACGAAAATTTGCGGGAGATGCTATAAATCTATTTTATAAAATTTGATCTACAGGAAGTATCCAAATTATGATACAGAAGAAACAGAATGTCTCCATGTCAGTAATTCGCCGTCTTCCCCGGTATTACCGGTTTCTTACCGAACTGAGCAAGAAAGGCGAAACCCGTATTTCCTCAAAAGAGCTTTCCCAAATGATGGGCTTTACAGCTTCCCAAATCCGGCAGGACTTCAATTGTTTTGGCGGTTTTGGCCAGCAGGGGGATGGCTATAACGTAGCCCAGCTCTGCGGGGAAATTGAGAAAATTCTTGGGATTCAAAAACGCCACCCCTGTATTTTGGTTGGCGCTGGCAACTTAGGGAAAGCCATTGCTGGACATATGCCCTTTGAGCAGCTTGGGTTTACACTGATCGGGATTTTTGACAACGCCAAGCGGGTAATCGGAGGAAAAATCAGTGGTCATGAAATTTTAGATTACGCTTCGGTGAAAGAGTTTTATGAAGAACACCAACCATTAATGGCCATTCTTTGTGTCCCTCGGGAATATGTGGAGACTGTTTCCGATGAGCTTTATGGTTTGGGGATCCATTCTTTTTGGAATTTCAGCCACTATGATATTACGTTGAAGCACCCGGATGCCATTGTGGAAAACGTACATATGAACGACAGTTTGATGACCCTTTCCTATAAGCTGGCACTGGCGGAACAAGAAGAGAAATAACGCAAAAAACTCCCGGACATGTTGTCCGGGAGTTTTTTACTTATACGCTTATCCCTCGTAAGGAACAATTTCTACGGATTGAATGACTACATCTTCCACTGGCTTATCGTTGGTATCCGTCTCCACCTGAGACAAAGCCATGATGTTGTCCATACCTTCAAATACTTGGGCAAAAACCGTGTGCCCTTTCTCCGCTGTGGAATAGTACCCGTCCAAGGTTGGATTCCCGCCGTGCTCCTCATAAAGCTTTTTTACGTCGCTGGTCAGCTTGTCCATGTCCACCCAGCCGCCATAATAAGCGTTGAACGTATCCGGGTCTTCCTTGTATACCTCATACCCCTGCTCATAATAATCCCAGGAGTTGTTCCAGCCACCTGTAGCATTGATGAAAAACTGGCTTCCGTTGGTGTTCGGGCCGCTATTAGCCATGGCTACGGCTCCATCAATATTGAGAAGATTCTTATTGAATTCATCTTCAAAGTCACCGCCCCAGACGCTTTCCCCGCCTGTGCCGTTCCCATCAGGGTCGCCGCCCTGAATCATGAAGCCTTTGATAATGCGGTGAAAAGTCAAGCCATCAAAGTAGCCTTCCAATGCGTGCTTCTTAAAGTTGTACACCGCTTTGGGAGCTTCGTCAGGGAAAAAGCGAAGCTTGAATGTTTCGCCTGTTTTCATAGTGACTACAGCGATTTCTTCCCCTTTTTCCGGCATATCCAGCTGATATCCAACTTCTTTACCGTTATCCTGTGGTTTCAGATCTTCTTGCGCCACCAGAGTATCCGTGGTGCCGATGACCGTGGCTGCGGGAGACGCTTCTCCAGAATTGCCGCAGCCTGCCAGGAAACAGGCCGCCAACAGGGCGGAAATCCCTGCAAGAATGGTTCTTTTCATAGTCTTTTCCTTTCTTTTATCCGTTGTGCCCTTCTGGGCAGGGGGTAAGTTCAGTAACGTTGCCTATTGTACCTTAAATGGAGGAAAGATGCAAGGTATCAGAGGGCATTTTCCTTTTTCGCTGGACATATACATGTTTGTATCACGGGAAGAGGGCGACTGGGTTTGCAAACGCCCTGGCCCGCTAAAAACATGGGCTGCCCTTGCAGAGAAAGGAAGAACAGAAAATGCAGTTTCATCCGGAAGGTCACTTGATCAATACCTTTGAAAACAGGGCGTCACTCCAGACACCCGCTTCCCTGGCCGAAGCCATGCGGGACGGAAAAATCCTTGAGGCGAAAGCGGTGATGTGCGACTCAAAACACAACCTTATCGTGGATCTAAAGTTCATGCGGGGGCTGATCCCCCGGGAAGAAGGCGCCATTGGCATACGTGACGGTACGGTGCGGGATATTGCCATTCTGTCCCGGGTAAACCGGCCGGTATGCTTTTTGGTACAGGATTTTATCCGGGACGAATACGGCCGAATCACCGCCCTGCTCTCGCGAAGGGCGGCGCAGGAAAAGTGCCGTGAGGAGTTTATCTATGCGCTTTCCCCTGGCGATGTGATTGACGCCAGGGTCACCCACATCGAACCTTTTGGCGTATTCGCCGACATCGGTTGTGGGATCGTTTCCTTACTGCCCATTGACTCCATTTCCGTATCCCGGATCGAACACCCCAGAGAACGGTTTCTGGTGGGCATGGATATTCGCGCTGTTGTAAAATGCCGAGAGAAAAGCCGGGTTACATTGTCCCACAAAGAGCTTTTGGGAACCTGGGAGGAGAACGCTAACCGGTTCCGTCCCGGTGAGACTGTGGGAGGCATTATCCGCAGTATGGAAAGCTACGGAGTTTTCGTGGAACTGACTCCCAACCTGGCCGGGCTGGCGGAAGTTAAAGAAAATGTATATCCGGGGCAGCAGGCAAGTGTCTTTATCAAAAGCATTCTTCCCAGCAGAATGAAAGTAAAGCTCATCATCATTGAGACGTTTGACCCAGAGCCTCGGAAACCTTCTCCCCCAGACTACTTTTTCCAAGGGGATCACATGGACGAATTCGTCTACTCGCCCCCGCAATGCGAAAAACATATTGCCACTTACTTTAAACGATAAAAATGCCCGGCTCAGGAGCCAATTCCTGAGTCGGGCATTTTGTTAGTTAGCAATGTTTATAGGAGGATTGAAACATCTTAGTTTTGTTGCGCGGTTTCCGAAGTATTTTCCGAAGTGCTTTCAGCAGTCTCCGCTGGCTCGAAAACGAACTTGCCGTCAACGTAATCACAACGATACGACTTGTTGGCTGTAACAGCGCCTTCCAGCATCTTCTCCGAGATAGGATCTTCCACCTGGCTTTGGATCACCCGGCGCAAAGGACGGGCGCCATAGTTGGGATCGTATCCCTTTTCCGCCACCGCCTCAACAGCTGCTTTGGTAAACTCCATGGCAATGTCCATATCCTGGAGCTTCTGCTTCAAGGTAGAAAGCATCTTCTCAGCGATCTTAGCGGTGTCTTCCTTGGTCAGCTTATGGAACACGATAATGTCGTCCACACGGTTCAGGAACTCCGGACGGAACAGGGCTTTCAATTCGCCCATAACCAGTTCTTTCGTCTTTTCAAAATCCGCTTCCTCAGCCGTTTCACCATCGGCCTCCTGAGTAAAGCCCAAGCTCTTTTGCTTGTCGGTAATCAATCTTGCGCCCACGTTGGACGTCATGATGATCACGGTGTTCTTAAAGTCCACTGTTTTGCCCTGGGAATCGGTCACACGGCCATCTTCCAAGATTTGCAGCAGGATATTGAACACATCCGGGTGGGCCTTTTCGATCTCATCAAACAGCACAACGGAATAAGGCTTGGTGCGCACGGCTTCTGTCAGCTGACCGCCTTCGTCAAAGCCCACGTATCCGGGAGGAGAACCAACCAGACGGGAAACAGTATGCTTTTCCATGTATTCGGACATATCAAACCGGACCATAGCCTTTTCGTCGCCAAACATGGCTTCCGCAAGGGCTTTGCACAACTCTGTTTTACCTACGCCTGTAGGCCCTAAGAAGATAAAGGATCCAATAGGACGGTTCTTATCCTTCAAACCCACACGGCCACGGCGGATTGCCTTGGCAATGGCGGTAACTGCCTCATCCTGACCGATCACACGCTTGTGCAAAGTGTCTTCCAAACGGAGCAGCCGCTGGCTTTCTTCCTCAGTAAGCTGGGATACGGGCACACCGGTCCACATAGACACAATATCCGCAATATCCCCCGGTACCACGATGCTGTTGCTGCGTTCGTTCTTGGCGCTCCACTCGTCCTTGGCGCGCTCCAGTTGTTCCTGAAGCTCCTTCTCCTTGTCACGGAGCGAAGCAGCCCGCTCAAAATCTTGGGCGTTGACAGCCGCAGCCTTATCGATCTCAATGTCCTTGATTTTCTTTTCCAGTTCCTGAAGATTCTCAGGAGCAGTAAAAGTACGCAACCGTACACGAGATGCTGCTTCATCGATCAGGTCAATGGCTTTGTCCGGCAGGAATCGGTCCGCAATATACCGGGCGGAAAGTTTTACGGCTGCTTCAATGGCTTCATCGGTAATCTGCACCTTGTGATGGGCCTCATACCGGTCTTTCAAGCCTTTCAGGATCTCCACAGCTTCCTCTTCGGAAGGCTCCCCTACCATTACAGGCTGGAACCGACGTTCCAAAGCCGCATCCTTTTCAATGTGCTTCCGGTACTCGTTGATGGTGGTAGCGCCAATCACCTGGAAATCTCCACGGGCCAGAGCAGGCTTCAAGATATTGGCAGCGTCTGCCGAACCTTCCGCCGCACCAGCACCAATAATGGTGTGCAGCTCATCAATAAACAAGATGATGTTGCCGTCGGCTTTTACTTCGTCAATGGCACTCTTGATTCGTTCCTCAAAATCGCCACGGTATTTTGTGCCTGCCACCATACCCGTCAGATCCAAAGAGATCAAACGCTTATTCTTCAACAGCTCCGGCACTTCCCCGGCCTGGATCTTTAAAGCCAAGCCTTCCGCCACAGCGGTTTTGCCTACGCCAGGCTCGCCAATCAGCACAGGATTGTTTTTGGTACGGCGGCAAAGGATCTGAATTACACGTTCAATTTCTGTCTGACGGCCAATCACAGGATCAATTTTCCCTTGAGCCGCCAGCTGGGTCAGATCCCGGCCAAACTGCTCCAGAGCTTTTCCTTCCTGCTTGCCGTCTTCCCCGCCGGCTCCATGGGTTTCCCCTTTGCTTCCAAACGAGGTGTTATTCAGCATGGAAGACAGCTCGGAGATAATCCGGTTGGGATCGGCGCCCAAAATCTGCAAAAACCGCATGGCGTAGCTTTGGCCGTCCTCAATGATAGCGATGAGCAAATGCTCCGTGCCTACATAGGCGTTGTGAAGCTGGGCTCCCGCCACAGCGGCCACCTGCAGAATCCGTTTGGTACGAGGGGTAAAATCGTCGGGCGAAAGAGACGTGGGTTCGCCTGCTCCAATTCGCTCCCGGATCAGCTTTTCGTAGGCTTCCGCAGTAATTCCCATTTTATTCAGCACAGTGTATGCCACGCCTGTGCCTTCTTTTAACAACCCCAGCATCACGTGTTCGCTTCCCACGTAATCGTGGCCCAGCTCCTCAGCGGAAGCAATGGCCAAGTTCATGGCGTTGTTGGCTTTTTCCGTAAATCCGTTAAAACGGTATGTCATATCACTCACTCCTTTATCTTCGCGCAGAGCTCACGGGCCATAGTGGCCCGGAGCACGTCGCGCTGGCTTTCGTCAAGTTGTTTGCCTGCCTTTGCCATCAGCGTTGCAGGCTGGGCATTGACCATCAAGGTATTCAACTCCTCGGTAGATATGCCTTGCAGCACACCGGTGGAAAGACCAAAGCGTATATAGGAAAGCAGCTCCATAAATTCGCTGCTGGAAAGGACACGGGCAGTTTTTAAAATCCCCGCGGCCCGGTCAATTTTATCCTGCCAGGCGATATTTTCACTCATCTGACTCCTGGCCTTGCGTTCCTCTTCCATCAGCTGGACGGTGATGGAACGCAAATTCTCAATGGCTTCGTTTTCACTGAGCCCTAAGGTAATTTGATTGGAAAGCTGATACAGCGCCCCAATAATTTTACTTCCCTCGCCATAGGTACCCCGCAGGGTTAACCCCAACTTTGATAAGTTGGAAGAAATTCTGGGCATTGCGCCGTTTTCGGTCAGAGCGGGCAAATGCAGCATGACAGAAGCCCGCATTCCAGTCCCCAAATTGGTAGGGCACTGGGTCAAGTATCCAAACTCGGGATCATAGGCGAAATCCAATGTTTCACTGAGAAGGGTATCGATCCGGTCAGCTGTCTCAGCAGCTTCCTTTAAGGACAAGCCTTCCCGCATAACCTGAATCCGCAGATGATCTTCCTCATTGATCATAATGGAAATGCTTTCGTCTTCGGAGATCAGCACCGCCTTGCCGCGGCGGTCCGAGATGAACTCCGGGCTGACGATATGGCGCTCCACCAGGGAAACAGCTTCCTCTTCCGAGGCGCTTTCCAAAGGCAAAAACCGGAATTCCTTGGATAGAATGCTATTCCCGGAAAGCAGCGCGTCTTTTACTTTTTGTTCCACGGCTTCCCGCTGCTTGATCGTAGCCCGGGCCGGGAATGGATATTGCTTCAAATTCCGGGCAAGGCGGACCCGGGTGCTGCACACTACGTCTCCGCAATTGCCGGCTTTTTCATACCATTTTGTCAGTTCAGCCATGGTTCTCCATCTCCTTGATCTCGTCTCGTAACACGGCAGCCGTCTCAAAGTCCTGCTTTTCAATGGCTTGCTTTAACAATCGTTTCTTTTCTTCCAGAGGCGATTCCGGCACAGCCATGATTTGATGCTGGCCACCGCTGATCTGTAACGCAGAGCCACCAGGCACCTTTCCCTTGTGATGAGTTGTTCCATGAATCCGCTGGATCACCGGAAGCAACTGATTGCGGAAGGTATGGTAGCAATCCGCGCAGCCGATTTTCCCAGACTGGGTGATTTCATCGAAACTAGCTCCACAGGTAGGGCACCGGGTAACCTGGCTGCTGGAGAAATCATTCCCAATAAAGCCGCCCAGCAGATTTCCAAAATCCATGCCCCAGTTGGAAAAGATATTGCTGTATCCCTTCTGCTTAGCGCAGTCAGCACAAAGATGGTATTCTGTCAATTTGCCATTCACAATGGTTTTTATATGGGTAGTAGCGGTCTTTTTTCCGCAGGATTGACACATCATACTTACAATTCCCCCTTAGGTTCTTGTAGCCAACAGCATATTTTTATAGATAGCAGCCCGTACCGTATCCCGGATTTCTTTTGGGACAGCGGCTAGAGCATGTTCCGAACAGGCGGCCCGAATCAAACTGGCCGCGGTAGAATCAAGCATACCGTTTTGCAGCAGGTTTGAGGTCATTGCCCGGGCTGTGGCTGTATCCAGGCTGTCCCCCACGCCGTTGACAATATGCATGATCATGTCCGATTTGGAAAGCCTCATACGGGTGATGCGGATATATCCACCGCCGCCCCGGCGGCTTTCTACCAGATAGCCTTGTTCCGGCGTAAATCGGGAAGTCAGCACATAGTTGATTTGGCTGGGCACACAGCCCAGATAGTTGGCTAGCTCATTACGCTGGATCTCAGCGGTTCCGTTTTCCTGGTTTAATAGATCTAAAATATATTGCGCCACACTGTCACTGATACGCATTTCATTTCACCAATCCTCCGATTATCTTTCTTGTCTTTGACTTTCTTTGACTTTAATTATAGACATTCCTTGATAAAGGTCAAGGTCAAACAAAGTCAAACTAATTGATTTAAAAAGTTCAATCTCCCTAGATCTCGTTCAATCGCTTGTTTTCTCACGAAATCAACTTTTTAAAAAGCCAAGCCGCTGGTTGTAACACTTTTCTTCTCCCACCATAAGATAGAGTGTAATTCGAAAGGAGGCTTTCCAATATGTGTAACGGAAACTGCTCTTGGCTCATTATCATTCTCATCTTGATGTGCTGCTGCGGCGGCAACGGGTTTGGTTGCAACAACAATAACGATTGTGGCTGCGGTAACTGCGGCGGCTGTGGCTGCTAAGCAAAACCATTCCCTGTAAGGTTCCTGGGGTAAAATCCACCTGGATCTGATCCCAGGATACACAAAAGCCCTTCCCTCTCTGTATGAGTGGGAAGGGCTTTTCCTTTTTTAATGGTGAATTTAGAACCGCTGTTACAGGGTAATTCTGCCGTCCTCTACCGCCTGGGACAAAGCCTGGGCAAGCTGGTCCGGGCAAGAAGTGGGCCGGCTGCCACAGTGGATCCCCTTGCAGCGCTTCAAATATTCTTTCACTTCCATACCTTGGGCCAGCGCAGCTACCCCTTGGGTGTTGCCGCTGCAACCGCCAGTAAATTTCACGGACTGGATCACTCCGTCCTCAACTTGAATATCAATTTGACGAGAACATACGCCTCTGGGCGTGTAATGAATTTCCATATTGACAATCGCGCTTCCTTTCCTGGGATTTTTTCGCTTAATTAATCTATCAAATTTCCCGAAGATTGTCAAGAAGAGCGCTTTCCACGCTTTGCTAAAAAGGAGACGCCACGCACATTATGAATCGCCATTCTGAGAAAACAACAAATCCGGCTGGAACTGGCGACTGGTCACATTGAAAAGCACAATGGAAAGAATCGCCAACACAACGGTAATTCCCAGCAATAGAGGGATCGTAATCCGAAAAACCCCTGTAAATTGTACCAAATACAAGAGAAGCAAGGGCAACATCAGATAACCCATGGTCTGTAAGGCTTCCCCGCTGCTGTATACCCGGGTAAATTCCCAGCTGACAAACACTACGGAGAACAATGCCAAAACCGGCATAAACAATACCAGACAAACCAGCCATTGCAGATTGAGGAAATAAGGAGCCCCCATCAAAATATCCGCCACGGAAATGGTAATGGTAAAAGCCACGAAGGACAAAAGGGAAATTGCCACGGACAGCAATGTGCAACAGGTCACTTTAGCATGCAACAGGGACTTCACGTCTATTGCGGAAAGCATAAGCGTTTCCAGAGTCCCCCCTTCCTTTTCGCCAACAAAAACCCTGGCGGCTGCCGTTACAGAACAGATAATGGGAACACATAAAAACAGCATGGGACAAAGCAGTGTTGTAAAAGCGGCCATCCACTGCCTGCGGGGACCATACTTGTCTAAGCCCCCCACCATGGCAGCGATCCCCTCTGGCGGCGCAATAGATCCTTCTGCAGGTAAAAAACTGATTGTCACCGAATACACCAGTGGTACCAAAACCACCAACACCACCGGAAGCAGCATCAGCATCGCGCGGGTATTTCTATTCCGCCAAATCGCCCCCAAATCTTTCCCAACCAGTACGATTTCCGCAGAAGAAAAAATCCGGCTCAGGTCAAATTTCCTCTCCTGGGTCTCCTGGATCTTGGAGTTCTTCCGAGTTCGTTGGGACTTCTCCAGGGGATTCTTCTCCGAAGTATAGTTCTTCTGGAATCTCTCCGGCACTGTCCTCTCCGGAGAATAACTCCTCTGGGATCTCTCCAAGACTTTCTTCTCCGGCATCTCCCTCTGGGAACTGTTCTTGTTTCTTCTCCCAGCAGGCTCCAATCTCTTGGCTTTCCCCGTCTGTTTCATGGTCTTCCACCACCTTCCTTCTTCTGCCTTCCAGCCAAGCGGTATAAATTTCCTTTAAGGTCGGACGGATCAACCGGGCCTCGTAAAGGCTCAATCCTTCCCCTACCGCTTGTGCAATAATCTTGGGCATATCGGTTTCGACTTTCAATTCTTTTTCCCATACCCCGTTGATCCATTGGAATCCCGCTGGCGCTGGGCTGTCCTCTGCCAACCGCAATTGTGCCCGGTAGTTGACGCCAGCCCCTTCCCGCAGGCTTTCCAAATCTCCTTTTGCCAAAAGGGCACCTTGCTTCAGTATGGCGAAATTGCTACAGAGCTTTTGGGCGTACGCCATATTGGAAGAACACAAAAACAGCGTAAGGCCTTCCTCCTGTGCTACACAGGAAATCAAGTTTTGAATCGCTTCCGCTGTCTCTTGATCCAAACCAGCGGAAGACTCATCCGCCAGCAGAATTTTCGGGCTGTGCATCAAAGCCCGGGCAAGAGACGCCCGACGGATCACTCCGGTTGTCAAATTCTCCACAGGAAAGTCGCGGCCTTCCCAGATATCCAGCTTGTGCAGCAAAAAAGAGGAACGTTCCAGGGAATCGTTATCGTCCATTCCGTGAAGCCCAGCAAAAAAACGGAGATTTTCCCAAAGAGTCATGCCCTTATAAAGTTTGGCGGACTCCAAGACCGTGCCGGCCACCATATGAAGCCGCTGAGGCTCATGGTGCGGGGAAAATCCCAACACGGTGCACTCCCCGGCGGTGGGCTTCGCCAACCCGGAAAGCAACCGGATCAGCGTGGTTTTTCCACAGCCTTTTTCCCCCACACAGGCAAATAATTCCCCTTGCGGAACTTGAAGATTCAACCCTGCCAATACAGATTGACCGTTGTATTCTTTTGTAAGATCATACGCGGCAACAGCGTCCATAGGCGGTCTCCTTCCTGCTCAGCGGCGAATCTCCGAGGTTCCATGCTCCCGCAAATACGTTGCTTCCAAATCTGCCAAATGCAGCTTTACAGCCAAGGGGTACCGGTCAAACGCCACACTGATCCCGAAATTTCCCCCTTTTACCGCATCGTCAAATCCGCCCATATGCCAACGGATTGCCATGGCTTCGGCAGGTTTCAGCCGCACAAAACGCTCGATTAAATACACGGATTTTTCTCCATGCCCATAAGGGAAAG
>DXXH01000032.1:15894-25702 GCA_019416395.1 Clostridiales bacterium | reverse complement strand
GACAGGAAATGGACAAAAATCCAGACGGTACCGGGAGACGCCGGGGAATGGACCGGCCGGGGGAGAAAATGGCACTGTCTGGAGCAGAACCTTACAAAAAAGACGGCTCCCAGTTGGAAGCCGTCTTTGGCGTAGTCTCTTGATTATTGCTCCATCTTGTAAAGCTCTTTTCCGGAAGCTGTGTCCGTGATGGAAACGGTAAATCCGTCGTTGGAAAGGTCCGCGTCCAAGGTAGCTTTTTGCCCCTGGTTCTCCCAGGAGAAGAAAAGTTTGGTCCCTTCCGCCTTTACGGTAATCTGGGCGTCCGGCCCAAACACGGGGTAAGAAGCCCGCGCTTTCAACAGCTCCAGCTGCTTTTGCACCACAGGCTTTTCCAGGCCTGCGGCAACGTCCTGCTTGGACAGGTTGGTGCGGTTGATTTCCTTGTGCCCGCCGGCTCCAGCCCGCTCCATGGCGGCGTAGTCGTTCTTCCCGGCGAACAGGTCCAGATACCATACCTGGGGTTTTCCAGGCATAAACAGCTGTATGGCCCGGGCCAGCAGCATGCGCCGGTCGTCTTCGCCCAAGGCGCTGTAGTAGGTGGCATTTACCTGGTAGTACACATTCTTGGCGCCATGAAGATCTTTCACAAAGCCGCCCCGCTTTACCAGCGTGTCAATCAGACCCTGAATGCGTTCTTCAGGCAGCAGCCCCTTCAAGTCCAGCAGGGGGATTCCGTCGTGACAGCCCAGCATGTTGACGGTGCGCATGTTTTTGTCCAGAATCTCGTTGGCCCATTGTGCCAGCGCTGCGCCGGATTTCTGTTCGAAAGCGTCCAGCACCAGACCAGGCAGGAAGAAATCGTACACCATGTAGCCCTTTTCGGCAATGATCTTGTAGGTGCCTTTTTCGTAGCTTTCGTGGATTTCCGGCAGTAAGGCCATGCCAAAGGGCTGGGCCATATCGGTGATCTGCTGGAGGAAATCCCAGGTGCCGGGATCGTTCAGGAAGTTTTTGGCCCCCACTTCCTTGGGAGCGTAAGCGAAGGCGTCCAGCCGGACGATCTTGGCGCCGTAACCCGCCAGGGTGGCCAAAGTCTGCTTGTAGAAGTCCAATACCAGAGGGGATTTGATGTTCAGATCCATTTGCCCCAGGTAATGCTTTTTCCCGTTTTTATCCACGTCCACTTGCTGATAGAAAGTGTTCCAATAAGGACGCTTGGTGCCGTCTGCGAATTCCACAATCAAAATCGGCAGACCGGGTTTGCGGAAGAACATATCCTTGATGTATTCTTCCCGGGGTACCAGAACCCCTTCCTCGTTAAGTTCCCCGCAGCCAGCCCAGAATTTATTCCAATCGATGAAGAAATCCCGGTATTCGGAAGCGTCGCCTTTTTCCAGCAGATCCTGGAACTGGTGGGATTGGACTGACAAATGGTTGAGGATAAAATCCAATTTCAGATCGATCCCCATTTCCTGCAAAGCTTCCAAATCTTCCTTTTTGGCAATTTGTCCGTTGATGTCATAGTTGATTACGGAGAAACCCCGGTCCAGGTCTGTGGTGTACAGGCTGGGAAGAATATAGAAAGAAGAAAAGGCCCCCCGCACCTGGTCGTTTTTCAGAAAATCTACTGCGTCACTCAACACGCCACCCAGGCTGTCGGGATAAGCGTTGAGCATGGGACCGTAGTTAAATGTTTTCATAGACTCACCTGCCCGCAGCCATACGCTGCTTGTATTCGTCGTAGGTTAACAGCTCGCAAGACTTGGAAACGATCAATTTTGCCGCCTGCGCCCGGGCTTCCAGCTTCCGCTGTTCCAATTCGATGACCATGGTGATGAAGGCGGTGTCAGCGTTGGCGTCACGGCCGCGGGAGAGCCGGTATTCCCGGGTTTCGGCAGGAGTACTGGCCAGCAGAATGGGAATGTCCACACCCTGGAATTTTCCGGAGTTGCCATGGGTCCATTCCAGGACGATCACGGAAATTTGGCTGAAATCCTTTTCTTCGTACCAAAGGGCAGTGTCGTCCCGTCCCATGCGCTTGAGCCAGATTTTTTCCTGGCCGCTCTTGAACTGGGACAGAACATTTTCCAGCTGGTCATATTCCTGTTCCAGTTCCGTTCCCAAGTATTTGGAGAGCTCTTCCTGTCCGGCTTTCTGATAGGCTGCCAGCCAGGGGTATTTGCCGCACTGCTCTGGGGAGGGATCCAGGTCATTGAGCTGCAAATCCTTGAGAATGGCCGCGTGTTCCGGAGAATAGACGCCTTCCGCCAGCATGCCCCGCACGCCTGCCAGACGGAAAATCCGCATTCTTTCCATGTCGTTGAGCTCTGGAAAACGCCGGGGATAGTTGTCCCCGGACATGGTGAAAGCTCCCACGCCCAGCTGGTTCAAATAATAAGTGAGCAGGGCGGAAACACAGGTTTTCCCCACGCCGCTGCCGCCGGTAACGGTGATGACGGCTTTGTGAGCAGGGTTGGATTCCAGAGCTTCTTTAAGCATGGGCAGCATGGCCTGGAAAGTCACGTTGGCTTTTTCGATGGACATGGGCCCAATCCAGACTTTATCGCCGGGCATATCGCCCTGGGGAATGTCGTCGGGGACCTGAGGAGGCTGCCAGTTGGCGGCAGCTTCTGTAATGGCTTGCAAGGCATCTATGGACATGATGGCGCCCTCCCAATTTTGTAATTTTAATAAATACTATCATATCATATTTTCCCGGTTTCTTCAACCGAAAAAGGGACGGGGAAATGGATTTCGCTTTTTGTGGAAGGGATTTATCATTTGAAAGCGCCACAATGCGGGCGGGTAAGGTGTTTTTTCATTTGAAGTACCTATGAAAACGTGCTACACTACTTTTATGAAACTTATAAAAGCGATAGGAGGAACGCGCTGTGTTGGAGTATCAAAAGACGGTGCCGGGCGACCGCACGATTTTACCTGGAATGCACACATTGATGGCGGACCGGAGCCAGTCCAATCAGGTGGCCTATGTGGCTGATGTGGAATATGTGCAGCGGGAGGGGAAACCTCTGCATTTGCAGATTCTGCTCCCGGGAGGATTGCGTCCGGGAATGAAATCCACTTTGCGGTATCCCTTGGTGGTTTACGTGCAGGGAGCTGCCTGGTATGAGCAAGATGTGCACGTCAATATTCCCCAGCTGTGCTCCTTGGCACGGGCAGGGTTTGTGGTGGCCAGCGTAAAGCACCGGCCTTCCTTTGAGGCCAAATTCCCTGCTTTCTTGCAGGACGTGAAATCGGCCATCCGGTTCCTGCGGGCAAATGCCGACCAGTATTTTATCGATCCGGAGCAGGTGGGGATCTGGGGGGATTCCTCTGGCGGCCACGCTTCCCAGATGGTGGGCGTTACCGGGGACATGGAAGAATTCAAAACCGAAGACAATCGGGAGCAGTCGGACAGCGTTCAGGCGGTGGTGGATTTTTACGGCCCCAGCGATGTGACCCGCATCAACGACGGTCCCCGTGACCCCGCACTGACAACCGATAAATCCAAGATCCCGGAAGATGTTCTCTTTGGCGGCTGCGTCATTGACCACCCGGAAATCGCCCAGCCGGGGAACCCGCTGAACTATATTGAGAAGGACAAGGCTTTGCCGCCTTTCCTGATCGTCCACGGGGACGAGGATCCCATGGTGCCCTTCAACCAAAGCGTACTCACCGCCCAGAAGCTTCAGGAAACCGGCCACGCGGTAGAGTTTTACAAGGTGGTAGGAGCTGGTCACGGCACGTTTATGTGGACGGAAGAAGTGATTCAGCTGGTCATCCGGTTTTTCAAGGCTTGGCTGGCTGTGTAAGAGAGGACTGTACCAGGGCTGGTCTGGAAGTTCGATCTGGAAGACAAGCAAGACGAGAAATATGGGGGCTGCCGTGAAAGTTTCCGGCGGCCCTGTTTTTTGGGCGTGAAAAGATTGCGGAAGGGAAAATCCCCTAGCCCATTTGGGAACACGTCTTGCGTCCGGATTTTGGGTATGCTACAATAAGGCCCGTTTGAACGAGTGTTGGCTGGAAAGGAAGGGATCGAGTTGGAAGATCGGGAAGTGCTTGCACAACTGCCGGAATTGCTTTTGCGGTGGTACGACGGCAGCGCCCGGGTTTTGCCTTGGCGGGAGAATCCCACCCCGTACCGGGTCTGGGTATCGGAAATCATGCTGCAACAGACCAGGGTAGAGGCGGTAAAGCCCTACTATGAACGGTTTCTTTCTGCTTTTCCCACCGTTGAGGATTTGGCCAAAGCCCCGGTGGACCGCGTTTTAAAAATGTGGGAAGGGTTGGGGTATTACAATCGGGTGAGGAACCTGCAAAAGGGCGCCCAGATGGTGATGGAGCGCTATGGGGGGCAGGTTCCGGCTTCCTTTGAGGAATTGCGCTCCCTGCCCGGGATCGGGGATTACACCGCGGGGGCGATTGCCTCAATCGCTTTTCAGATTCCGGTGCCCGCTGTGGACGGCAACGTGCTGCGGGTGATTTCCCGGGTGCTTTGCCGGCGGGACAATATTCTGGACCCCAAGGTCAAGGGACGCATGGAGAAGGAGATCCGGGAAATTTTACCCAAGCGGGTGGGGGACTTTAACCAGTCCTTGATGGAACTGGGGGCCATGGTCTGCCTGCCCGGCGGCCCGCCCAAATGCCTGCTGTGCCCCTTGGGGAAGATTTGCCAGGGGTACGCCCAGGGAGTAGCCCAAGAGCTGCCCGTGAAGACCAAGCCCAAGCCCCGGAAAAAGGAAGAGCGCACTTTATTTTTGCTGCTTTCCAAAGAGGGAAGGCTGGCACTGTGGAAACGTCCGGAAAAGGGGCTGTTGGCAGGTCTGTGGGAGCTTCCGGGAACGGAAGGCAAACTTACCCGGGAACAAGGGGAAGCGTTTCTGGGGGAAAAGGGCTTGAAAGTTGGAACCCTTTCCCCTGGACCTAAGACCAAGCATATTTTCTCTCATGTGGAGTGGCATATGACTTGCTGGGTGGGGGAGAATATGGAAGAAGCGCCGGGATTTACCTGGGTCACCGGCCAGGAGCTGCGGGAGTCCTGCACATTGCCCTCGGCGTTTAAGGGATACTTTCCGGCCATTGGGCAGATGCTGGAAAACTAGGGAGCTTTCTGGGGAAAAGCCTTGGCGGCTCTTCCAAGGATTGGGAAAAAACGGCGGAAAACGTTGACCTTTCCCAATCTTTGGGGTAAAATAAAACAATATCTGGATAGGAAAAATGAGATGGCGCCCGCCCTGTTTGGGGGGTGCGTCCTTTGTTTTACAGGGAGTGCTTATGGCGCAGGATAAGAAACAAAGTTTTATAAAGGGTGCGGCGATTCTTTCCGTTTCCACACTGGTGGTCAAGTTGTTGGGATTGCTTTTCTCCATACCCCTTGCCAATTTTATCGACCCGGAAGGAATGTCCCACTTTTATATCGCCTACAACATTTTCGGGTTATTCCTCATGCTTTCCACGGCAGGGTTGCCCATCGCGGTGTCCCGCATGGTGGGAACAGCCTATTCCCAGGGCTGCCGCCGGGAAGCGGACCGGGTATTTTCCGTGGCCTTTTGGCTGTTCTTTTTCCTGGGGCTGTTCGGCTGTTTGGTGATGTTTTTCGGCGCCAACCAGATCGCCCGGTGGTATGGCAGTCCGGAAGCCAATTACGCCATTATGGCCTTGGCGCCCACCTTGTTCTTTATTTCCATCGAATCTTCCCTGCGGGGGTATTTTCAGGGCCGTTCCAATATGGTGCCCACAGCCACTTCCCAGACCATTGAGGCGGTTACCAAGGTCATCATCGGCGTGGGGCTGGCCTTTTATATCATTGAGAATTTTGATGTGGACCCGGACCGGTGGGCCGCAGTTGGCGCCATTATCGGCGTATCGGTGAGCGCGGGACTGGGGGCCATTTACCTGCTGTTGTTCAAGTTTTTCCAAGGCCGTCGTGACCGGCGGGAACACTGGGGGGAAGAGCCGGCCCTCACATCGCGGCAGCAGATGCTGATCAATCTGGTGCGGTTTGCCGTGCCCATTACCATTGGTTCCTGTTTTCTCAGCTTGTTGGATACCGTGGACGGGGCCATTCTTCTGGACCGGCTGAAGGAAGGCGCTCTGTTTACCCAGGACCAGGCGGACTGGTGGAACGGAACGCTGGGCCATGCCCGGAAATTTTTCGATCTGCCGGGAGCCTTTGTGGTGCCCATTTCCACCAGCCTGCTGCCCATTCTGTCCGGAGCCATTGCCGCCAAGGATCAGCGCCAGGTGGACCGGATCTCCTCTACCGCGTTGCGGGTGACCCTGCTGATTGGGATCCCCTCTTCAGTGGGTATGGCCGTTTTCTCCCAGCCCATCTGCCAGCTGCTGTTGTACAATCAGCCTGAGGTGGCCCAGGGGGCAGCTCCGTTGCTGTCCATGCTCAGTGTAGCCATTGCTTTCAGCGGCATGCTGTTTACCACCAACGCCATTTTGCAGTCTTTTGGACGGGCGACCCGTCCGGTGATCAATATGGCGGTGGGGGGCATTCTGAAAATAGTCCTGTCCTATGTGCTGATTGGCATACCGGAAGTCAACGCCATGGGTTCTGCCATCAGCACGGTGGTTTCCTATGTGGTGATGGTCGTGCTGAATTTGATCGCCATTCGCACCAGCCTGCCTCATATGGACAGTATTGTGCGTACTGCGCTGCCCTTGCTGCTTTCCGCCGCTGTAATGGGCGGGGTGAGCTATGGGGTCTATTGGGTACTCACTCTGGTCATCAGCCCCCGGCTGGCGGTGTTACCCGCCATTGGGGTGGCAATTCTGGTATACGCTGGTTGCATCGTGGTATTCCACGGAGTGAGTTACGACGATGTGATCATGCTTCCCAAGGGTGCGTCCTTGGCAAGGCTGCTTCATATGCAGCCGGAGCAAGAACCTTCCCAGGAAGAAAACCAGCCCTCAAATCCGGAAACAGCGTTTCCCGGGCCGGTGCCTGAGACAGAACCTGCTGTTCCAGTGGAAGAATCCACCCAGGAGCTTGTCGAGGAACAATTTCCCCTGCGTAAGACGGTTTCCGCCCAGTATTCTCAGGAAACGGACCCTGAACTTTCAGACCGGTCCCGTTCTCCCCAGGCGGCGGTTTCCCCTGACTATCAAAAGGAATCACCCCCAGCCCCAGTGAAAAGACCACGTTCCACTGGGACGCGCTCTCGGGGGAAATACACCCCACGCCATATGCGGTGATTGATACCATCCGGTTTTCCAAAATAAAAAAGGAGCTGTCGTAAAAGCGACCGCTCCTTTTTCATGTATTCGGGAAGGAAAACTACCAGCCCGCAAAAATAAGGGCCAGACAGCGTCCTTTTCTCCATTGCCCGGTAACCCCACAGGCAGCCCGTCACACCCTGGATTTCGCGCCTTTAAAAAGGCAGGATACTCCACAGATTCCCACCTTCCCCAGACGGCGAAAGTGGGCGCCTTTTTCTGTCAGGCGTTGTTTCTGGCGGGGACGATTTCTGTCCAGTAGCCGTCAGGGTCGTTGATAAAATAAAGGCCCATGGCGTTGTTTTCATAGCAGATACAGCCCATCTTCTGGTGCAGTTTGTGGGCTTCTTCATAGTCGTCCACCGTAAAGCACAGATGGATCTCGTTATCCCCCAGGTTGTAGGGCTCTTTCCGGTCCCGCAGCCAGGTCAGCTCCAGCTTGTGTTCGGTGGAGCTGTCTCCCATAAAGACCAGTTGGAAACTGCCATCGGGAGCTTCTGTGCGTTTTTCTTCCCGCAGTCCTAAGGCCTCTTGGTAAAAGGCCACAGAGCGTTCCAGGTCCAGCACGTTGAGATTGTTGTGGTCAAAGCGAAATTTCATTGGGATTCTCCTTCCTGTTCTGTAGAGGTTTGGAAGAGCTCAAAGCTCTGTCCCGGTTTGGTGACGTCCATGACGTGTTTGGCGTATTCCCGGTAGGTGGGGGTGGATTTGAACAAGGGCACAACGCTGTAATCTTCCCACATGTGCATGGGGAACACATACTGGGCGCCGGCGGCCTCAAAAAAGTACTTCATGCCCAGGTCAAAATCCGCCTCTTGCCGGGGATCCGACGGCACAAACGCCACGTCGATCTTTTTTCCGGCAAGCAGTTCCAGCTCGGCTTTGTACTGGGCTTCCATCTGGTCGTTTTGGAATCTGGGAGCGCCGTCCCATACCCAGCAGTTCAAGTCTCCCGCATGGTACAGGCATTTGCCTTCGCACTGGAGTAAGAAGGCTACCCCCATATCCGTAGAGCGGAGTGTGGCGATTTTTACGTCTCCCACCTCGTAGAAGGAACGGGGCGCCACAAAGGTGACCTGGTCTTTCAGGTCGTCGGGAACCTTCCGGGGGGAAATGTCGCTGGAAAG
This sequence comes from Clostridiales bacterium, assembly GCA_019416395.1. Taxonomy (GTDB): domain Bacteria; phylum Bacillota; class Clostridia; order Oscillospirales; family Acutalibacteraceae; genus Acutalibacter. The sequence continues at coordinate 17,369 of DXXH01000032.1, read as the reverse complement.
CAGGTAATGGACTTCCCGTCCAGGCTGGGCCAGCCGGAAGATCGCCGGGGAGAAATGATCCTCATGGCTGTGACTGGCAAACACGTACAAAGGCTTTTCTATGGGGGGAAGTTCCCCTCGGAAATAGTCGAACAGCAGACAACAGTGCTCCATTTCCACAAAATAAGAGCTGTGGAGAATAAAGGTGACTTTCATGGAAAACCTTCCTTTCGTTTTAGAGTTTACAGCCGAATGGCAGCGTGGGAAAATCCGGCGGAATCCCGTGTAACTTCCACCCGGCCGGGAATTCTGTTTTTCAGCTCGGACACGTGGGAGATGATCCCGATGAGCCGGCCGCTGTTTTGCAGCATGGCCAGCGCTTTCATGGCCGTATCCAAGGTTTCCCCGTCCAGGGAGCCGAAGCCCTCGTCAATGAACAGGGAATCCAGCCGCACCGCTCCAGAATGGCTTTGCACCACGTCGGAAAGGCCAAAGGCCAGCGACAGGGAAGCCAGAAATTGTTCCCCGCCGGAAAGGGTCTCAATGGAACGGGGAAGCATGGAAGAACCGTCCAGCACTTCCAGGTCCAGGCCGCCATATCCCCGGCCGCTGGGGCCTTCCTGAAGCCGTAAAGCATAGCGGCCCCGGCTCAAGGTGGAGAAAAAGCGGTTGGCGCTCACCAGGACCTCGTCCAGCATCACGCTGAGCACATACTGCAAAATCGGCATTTTCAGCGGATTGGCGCCGGACAGGGATTTGGAAAGTCTGGCCACCTGGGCGTGTTTCCCCACGACCGTGGACAATTCCCCGTCCAGCCGGCGGATCTCCTGGAGAGAGGATTCCAAAGCCTGCAACGAACTGGCGGTTTTTCCCAGCTCTTCCCGGCGGGCCAGATTTTCCTGGCGCAGGGATTGGCAGCGCTTGCGCAGTTCTTCCAGAACCGGCGGCGTATCCCAGGGAGTGGGGAAGGCTTTCCATTGAGCGTCAGCCTTTTCCCAGTTCTCCCGGGAGAGGGACAGCCCGGCTTGTGCGCGTTCCCGTTGGGCATCCCCTTCCTGGGCCTCTTTTAACAGCTGGGCGGCGGCCTTTTCCCGGGCGTCGTACTGGCTGCGTTTTTCCAAGATCGATTTTTCTAAAGCGTCCAAATCCAACCCAGCGCAGGCGGATTTGGCTTCCGCTGCCCGGCGTTCCAATTCTTCCGCCTGGGCGGTGAGAGCCGACAGCTTTTCCCGGCAGGCGCTTTCCTGACGCTGGCAAGTCTCCCGTTCCCGGTCCAGGGCTGTCAGTTTCTCTTTGGCGGCTTCCAGACGGGCAGCGTCCCGCTTAGCGGCTTCGGTTTCCTCAGTGGCAGATTTCAGCATAGCAGCGGTTTCCTCCCGGGTGGGAGTGCCAAAGGGAGCGGCGGCTTCCGCCCAAAGGGCCTGCTGTTGCTGCAAACTTTCTGCGGCTTGGCTCGCCTCGGTTTTTCGGGAGCCAGCCAAAGCTGCTGCCTGTAC
>DXXH01000032.1:7684-15884 GCA_019416395.1 Clostridiales bacterium | reverse complement strand
GGCAGATTTCTCTTCTTTCCGCAGGGCCTCTGCCTGTTTGGGGTCCAGCAGGGTTTCTTCACCCTGAGCGGGGGCGGGGTGAGAACAGGAGCCGCATACCGGACAGGGTTCCCCTTCCCGCAAAGCGTGGGAAAGGTCCAAAGCCGCGTTGCGCCGCCTCAGCTCTTCCTGATGTTCCAGCCGCTGGGTCACCGTTTCCAGCAAAAGCCGTTTTTGCTGGGACAGCTGTTCGCTGGCGGCCAGCGCCTGCTCCGCTTCCTGTTTCCGGTGGGCTCGCAGGTCCAATTCCTTCCAGGCGGCAGTCAGCTTTTCCAAGGCTTGCCGGCGTTCCAGAAGCTGGGGGAGCCTGGCGGCCCCTTCCTCACAAGTTTTTACAAAGGCCCGGCCCTTTTCCATGCGCTGGGCCAGAGTTTGTCCCTGGCGTATGAAATCGTCCAAGGCCTTTTTCTGTTCTTCCGCCAGTTTCCGGGTGGAAATCGCCTGCTTTTCCGCCCCTTGGGCCCGCAGCAGTTCTTCTTTTTGTTCGGCCAGTCTGGCGCCTTCCTGGGCCAGGGATACGGCCTGCTCCCGAAGCTTTTGGGCATCGTTGCGCTTCTTTTGGATCTGGGGCGCCTGTTGCTCCAGATCTTTCCAGGTTTGCTCCGCTTTTTCCAGGGTTTTGGCCGCTTCTGTCCTGGCGCTGTCCAACCGGGCGTAGGTTTCGGCCGCTTGAAGAAGGGATTCTTCCTTTTCCAGTTCTTTGGTTCCCTGTTCGCTTTCCGTCCGGAGCTGCTTTTCCCGCTGGGTCAAGGCGAAAGCCTTTTGTTCCAGCGCTTGGGTGGTTTCTGTCCCTTCTTTTTGCAGCAGGGATTCCCGCATGGCTGTGAGCTGTTTTCCCTGATCTTCCAGCTCCCGTTCCCGCTGATGGAACCGGTCGGTAACCGCCCGCCATACCCCAGCGGAAAATAATGTTTTCAGCATTTCTCCTTTGTCGGTGGAGTTGGCTCGGAGAAGCTTTAAAAATTCCCCTTGGGGAAGGACGATCACTTGGGAAAACTGTTCGCAAGTCAAATGTAGCAACTCTTCTGCCCGGCGGCGAATGGCGCTTTCACTGCCGCTTTCCAAAAGCTGGAATTCCCCTTTTTCCAGGCGGAAGCACTCGTGGGTCTCCCGGAGTTCAGGCTTTTTCGTGTTGCGGTTTATGTGGGTGTACTGGCTGCGGCGGAACCGGTAAGTTTCCTCTTGCAGGGAAAAGTCCAATTCCACCAAGGTGGGCAATTCCTCTGGGGCGCTCATGCAGCGCATTCCCTCAAAGCTCCGCCTTCCGCCAGTGGCTTTGCAGTAAAGCGCGAAGCACATGGCGTCCAACAGGGAAGTTTTGCCCCCGCCTGTAGGTCCGGAGATCAGAAACAGCCCTGTTTCCTCAAACTGGGTCAGATCCAGTTCCGTTTTTTCAAGATAAGGTCCGAAGGCCTGTAGCAGCAGGCGTAATGGACGCATGGCACCTTCTCCTTTCCATGTGATAGGCCATTTACGGTTCCCCCTGGACGCTGGTTAGGATTTCCTGGAACAGCTCTTGATCCTGGGGAGTGGGTTCCAGCTTGCACACTTCCTGCAGGAAGGAAGAAAACACCGTCAGCTCGTCCTGGCCCTTTAATTGAGCGGCCCGTTCCCCGGTGACTCCGGCGGCGGTCCAGGGGTTGCTCACTATCAGCAAATTGGGATAGAAGGGGCGCAGCCGTTCCGCTGCTAGCAGCACGGGAGCCTTGTCCTGAAGCACAAGTTCCACGTAATCTTCACAGGGGGTGGTTTGGCCTTCCCGGAACAAGTCCACAAAAAGCCCCTCAATCCGGCGTACGTCCCGACGGGGGGTGCAGGGTATGAATTCCTGAAGCATTTCCACCCCGTTCCATTCCAGCTGGACATAGCCTTTCTTTTGGTGTTCCTCGTCCACGGAGTATTTCACGGGGGAACCGGAATACCGCCCTTTTTCCCCGGCTTTCTGTGGGCCGTGAAGGTGTCCCAATGCGGCGTAGTCAAAGGGGGCGAATAGGGTGGGGGAGACTTGGCCGCTGCCGCCTACAAACACCATGCTTTCTGAATCGGAAGTCTGGCTTCCCGCCGCAAAACAATGGGATACCAATACATGGCCTGCTCCCGGCAGAAACAAAGGTGTCAGCTTTTCCAAAAGCGCCTGGGTGCAGGCCCCTTCCCCTCGCAGGCTATCGTCTTTGAGAAAGTCCCGGGCCTGGGATGTGTCAAAATAGGGGAGCAAAAACAGCTGGAGCGTTTGCCCGTCCTCTTCCAAGACCACCGGGGTAAAAGCGTCGGAAAGCTCTGTGGCAAAATACACCCCACTTTTCCGCAAGGCGCTTTTCATCAGGGTGATGCGGTCGGCCCCGTCGTGGTTTCCGGAAATGACGCATACTTTTGTCCCCAGTTCCATCAGCCGGGACAGGGTAGCGTCGAATAATCGTATGGCTTCCGTAGGGGGGATCTGCCGGTCGTAAATATCCCCCGCGATCAGTACGCAGGCAGGGCGTTCCCGCTCCACTGCGGGAAGGAACACCTGGTTTAAAAACCACCGTTGATCCTCTAAAAGGCTGCGGCCATAGAGCATACGGCCCAAATGCCAGTCAGAGGTGTGGAACAGCTTCATAGGTGGCCTCCTTTTCAAAAATTGTTAAGAATTACAGGCTTTTCTTTTTCCGTGAAATAAGGTACAATGAAAAAAATATGTTATGGTAAACCAATTGGGGAAGAACTGTCCCTATTGTAGCACAGGATTGGGAAAAAAGGTAGGGCCAGTGTTTCGGCGCGGCCCGGGCAGAGGAACAAGAGGGAATGTGTGGGCCCGTGTTTTCCTGGGCGGAAAGGAATGCTATGAAACGTTTACGAAGGATCACTGGGGTATTTTTAGCGGTTTTATTCACTGCCATGACTTTTGGGGCCAGCGCTTCGGCAGAGGGCTTTGAATTCGGCTGGGACACAGATGACAAAAATCCCAATGGGCCGCACTGCAAAGCCTATTTCATGATCAACCTGGACACGGACAAGGTAGTGTACTCGGAAAATGCCGACGAGCAGCTTCCCATGGCGTCCCTGACAAAGATCATGACCTATATTGTGGCCTATGAGAATATCCCGGACATTGAAAACGCGGAGATCACCATACCCCAAAGCGTGGTGGACGAGTTAGTGGGCACAGGCAGTTCGGTGGCGGATTTCGACGTGGGGGATACCTTTACCGGGAAGGACATGCTGTACCTGATGATGGTGCCTTCCGGAAACAACGCCGCGCTGACCTTGGCAAAATATGTGGATTCCCTGTACGCTTCCGGGCAGATTGGCCAAAAGGATGAGGCCGCCTCTGGAGACGAGAGTTCTACCACAGAAAACGGGAGCTCCAACGATGATCCGGAAGCTGCTTCTGGAGACGGAAGTTCTGCCTCTTCGGAAAGTTCTTCCAACGACGATCCAGAGGCTGCCGGGAATACGGAATCCTCGTCCAGCGGGGAAAGCAGCACCAGTAGCACCAGCAGCGCCACAAATTCTTCCGCCAGCAGCGGGGAATTTGATCCCACGGATTATACGGGAACCAGTTATTTTGTGCAATTGATGAATGAAAAGGCGGCGGAGCTGGGGTGTACCAATACCCATTTCACCAATCCCCATGGACTGCACAATCCAAACCATTATTCCACCGCCAGGGACATGGTGACCATCACCAAATACGCCATGAGCCTGCCTCTGTTTACGGAAGTTACCAGCACGACTGCGTACAATTATTACCCCATTGGCCACCCGGAGAAGGAAAAGACGGCCAATACCACCAATAAGCTGTTGACCAACTACGCGGACGACGGATATTCCTATTATTACCGCTATGCTACCGGCATCAAAACCGGTTCCCATGACCAGGCCGGGTATTGCATTGTGGCTTCCGCCTCTTTAGACGGGTATACCTATGTGGTGGCCTGTTTGGGGAGTCCCTCGGTGGACGCCAACGGGGATAGTATTTCCCTGCACGGCGAGATGCTGGATGCGGCGACGTTGTTCCGATGGGCGTTTCTCAACCTGCGAATCCGAACGGTGGCGGCCCAGGGGGATATTTTGGCCGATGTGCCTTTGGAATACGCCTGGCAGCAGGACCGGCTCCAGCTGGTGGCGGGGGACAATGTCACCGTGATGCTGCCGGAAAACGTGGATACTTCCAGTATTATCGTGGAAACGGACGTGCCGGAAAGCGTTCAGGCGCCTGTTGAGCGTGGTGAGCAGATTGGCACCGCTACTATGAGCTACGCAGGCGAAGTGATCGCCACGGTTCCGCTGGTGGCTGCGGAGTCCGTGTCCCGCAGCGAAATGCTGTCCTTTGTCAGCCAGGGGACCTCGGTGCTCACATCTCCCTGGTTCCTCATTATCATGGGTGTGATCCTGGCGCTGATTTTGATTTATGTGATTTTGATTTTCCTGTACCGCCGGAAGCAGAAGCAGCTGCGGAAGGTGCGCAAGTACCGGGATTTATAACCAGCAGACGCCGCTGGTTGCCATTCGTTTTCCAAAAGGCGGAAAACTATCTATACACATTGAAAGAGGCTGCCGCACAACGCGGCAGCCTCTTTTGGCTGTGGCAATGGTTTTCTGTTGAGCGGTTATAGCACCACGCCGTCCCCACCGGTTTTGGCGAACAGCCGGCGGATTTCCCCGCGCAGTCCCCGGTATTGTTCTTCTTCCAGGGCGTGGGTGGAAAAAAGCTCTTTGGCGCAGCGCTGGGCTTGCCGGAGCACGTCCATGTCGGTGGTCATGTCGGCAATTTTCAATTGAGGCAGGCCGTGCTGCCGCTGTCCGAAGAAATCACCAGGCCCGCGCAGTTTTAAATCTGCTTCGGCGATGGCGAAACCATCGCTGGTGTCCCGGAAAAGCTTCAACCGCTTAAGGGTGTCTTCGTTTTGGGAGTCGGTGATGAGAATGCAGGTGGAAAGGTATTTTCCCCGGCCAATCCTTCCCCGCAGCTGATGGAGCTGGGAAAGGCCGTACCGTTCCGCGTTTTCGATGACCATGATCACCGCGTTGGGTACGTCCACGCCCACTTCCACCACGGTGGTGGAAACAAGGAGCTGGATTTTCCCTTGGGAAAACTCTTCCATCACCTGTTCTTTTTCAGCGGGCTTCATTTTCCCATGGAGAACGCCTACTGTGGCGTTGGGGAAAGCTTCCCGTACCGTTTCCCCATACTGAAGGACGCTGGCCATGCCGCTTTCGTCCTCTTCGATCAAAGGGCAGATCAGGTATCCCTGCCGTCCCTGGTCCAGGTGTTTCTGGACATAGGTGAAAGCTCGGTGGCGTTTACCCGGGTCAATCAAATAGGTTTCGATTTTCTGCCGCCCGGGAGGAAGCTCGTCCAGCACGGAGATATCCAGGTCCCCATAGACCATTAAGGCCAGGGTACGGGGAATGGGGGTGGCGCTCATGACCAGCAAATGGGGAGAAGCCCCCTTCTTGGCCAGGGCGGACCGCTGTCCCACGCCGAACCGGTGCTGCTCGTCGGTGATGACAAGTCCCAGGTCATGAAATTCCACTTTGTCCCCGATCAGGGCGTGGGTGCCAATGACCAATTGGATCCGGCCGTCGCTAAGGGCTTTGTAAAGCTTCTTTTTTTCAGCGGCTTTCACTGAGCCGGTAAGTAAAGCGCAGGTGATTTTGGCTGGTTCCAGCAATGCGTTTAAAGAGTGGTAGTGCTGAGTGGCCAGAATCTCAGTGGGAGCCATGAGGGCCGCCTGCATGCCGTTTTGGATCACGGCCCAGCACAGGGCGGCAGCCACGGCAGTTTTACCGCTGCCCACATCGCCTTGAATCAGCCGGTTCATGGGAGAATCGCCCCCCATGTCATGGACGGCTTCCGCAATGGCCCGCCGTTGGGCGCCGGTGAGGGAAAAGGGCAGCAGCTGGGCGAACCCTTCGGGAAACTGGTCCGGAAGGGGGTGAAGATTTTCCTGCTTCCGGCCGCTTTTGATTTGCAAAAGCCCCAGCTGCAGCACCAGGAATTCTTCAAAAGTCAGCCGGAACCGGGCGGTAGACAGCTCTTCCGGCGTTTTGGGGAAGTGAATGGTTTCCAGGGCGTAGCGCAGGGTGCATAGGTGATACTGCTCCCGCAGCTTGTCGGGAAGGGGGTCGTGGAGCTGTTCCGGGAGCAGGGCCAGGGCATTTTGTACCGCCGCCGCGATCTGCCGTGAGGAAAGCCCTTGGGTGGCCGGGTAGATGGGCTGAATGGCCAGGCTTTTGGATTCCGCCAGAAATTCGGGGGAGACCATTTCCCTGCGCAGCAAGGTGCCGGTTACCTTTCCCCGGAACAGGTACGTTTCTCCTTCTTTAAGCAGGGTGGGAATGTACCGGTTGTTAAAAAAAGTAAGGGCCAAATCCGAATCCCCGTCCGTGACCAGGGTTTTGTAGAGCAGCTTTCCGCCCCGCACCCTGGTTTCCGTAGGGCGGTGCAGGACCGTGGCTTTGATCACCGTGAGATCGTTCAAGGTGGTGTCCCGGATCAGGGTGTGCAGGCTCCAATCCTCATAGGCCCTGGGATAAAGGCGCAGCAGGTCCCCTACGGTGGGAACCCCCAGCTTCTGAAAAAGCTTGGCCCGTTTTTCGCCCACTCCACCAAGCTTTGTGATGTCCATTTCAAACAGAGATGCCATACCGCTCCCCCTTTGTATCAGTGACCATATCCCGGGTAAACCGTCCCAAATCCCTTTTGGATCGGACCACTGTAAGCTTGTGCGGGTAACGTTCTGCCCGGACCCGTACCCCGTCTTTTCCGGTATCGTATGCCCAAGTCCAACGCATCATATTGCCCAGCATTGCCCAAGTGGGCCGGTAACCACAACGCTCCAGCCCCAAATTTTGCCGGATCCACCGGCGTAGAATACGGCCCAGTCGCAGGAACGTGTAAGGTTCCAGCAGCAAAATTTTGTCTGCTGATTCCAGGCCCCGGGCAAAACAAAGCCGTCCGCTGTCCTCAAGAATGTAGTCTGTCCTGGACAAAATGGATTGGAAAATGGCGTCTCGCTCTGCTTCCGGCCGCTTTCGGTTGCCAATTTTGGCAGTGGGATCTTTCCGGTGGGCCACCTGATCCAAATGAAAGCAGGGAATGCCTGTCTCCTTGGAAAGCTTCCGGGCCAGGGTGGTTTTTCCGCTTCCTACCGGTCCCACAATATACAGTTTCATGAGCATGCTCCCTGGCAAAAGATGCCTGACAAAAAGAAACCTTTCTAAAACAGAAAGGTTTCTTGAAAAATGCTGGTTGTGTTGATAAGGACAAGTCTGGGAAAACTCCGGTATTTCTCCCCGAAGATCTCCACATTACCTTCCTTCCGGAAAGATCATTCCACGGAAATAATAAAGTAATACACAGGCTGTCCGCCATTGACCAATGTGATTTCCACATCGGAATGGAGTTTGTTTTCCAAGGTGCGTTTGGCTTCGTCAGCTTGCTCCTCGGTGATCCCCTCACCGTAAATCAAGGTGATGAAGGATGTCTTTTTGGAAGCCAGAGATCTGGTTACCTTTACACAGGCAGCTACCGGATCTTTTTCAATATATTCCAGCTTGCCGTTTTTCAGCCCCAGAATATCCCCGTGGCGAATGGTGTGGCCGCCGTATTCTGAATCCCGGGCGGCAAACGTCACAAGCCCCGTATCCACGTGGGAAGCGGCTTCTAGCATGGCTTCCTGGTTGGTTTCCGCGTCGGCGTCCGGATCAAAGGCCAGCATGGCGGAAATGCCTTGGGGAATAGTCCGGGTGGGAATGACGGTCACTTCCCGGTCTGTGGCCAAAGGCACAGTCTGTTCCGCTGCCATGAGAATATTTTTGTTGTTGGGCAGGACAAAGACCTTTTTCGCCGGGGTGGCCATAATGGCTTCCAGCAAGTCTTCGGTGCTGGGGTTCATGGTTTGGCCGCCGCTGACCACATTGGCGCAACCCAAATCCTGGAACAGGCTTTGCAGCCCGTCGCCGGCAGCCACGGAAATGAATCCCACTTCCTCGGTGGGTTCCTGGGGTTCCAGAGGCTTGCGCTCCGGTTTGGCAGGCTCCTGGGCAGCCGCCGCTTTGGCAGCTTCATTTTCCTCGGCAGCCTTGCGGTGCTGCTCCTTCATGTTTTCGATCTTCACGGTGAGCAGCTGGCCGTACTGCAAAGCGGCCTGCAGCGCGTCACCGGGGTTTTCCG
>DXXH01000032.1:0-7674 GCA_019416395.1 Clostridiales bacterium | reverse complement strand
GGGTTTTGATGATCTCGTCATCGTCCACCACCACCACACAGTCGCCAATGGTTTCCAGGTACAGCCGGAGCTCTAAGGGGTCCTTTTGGACCTCGGGATCACGGCCCACCACAAATTCCGTGCAGTAGGTGAAATTGATCTCGCTGTCGAATTCCGCTGCCACATTCCGGAAGAACTCGGCGGTCTCCTGGGCTTTTTCCTCTTCGGAAAGGCCGCATTCCAGCACAATGCCGCTGCGGAATACGCTGAGCATGCCTTCAAAAATCAGGCACAGGCCCTGGCCGCCCGCGTCAACTACACCAGCCTTTTTCAGTACCGGCAGCAGTTCGGGAGTTTCTTCCAAAGCGTCGGCGGCGCCCATGCAGGCGGCGTCCCATACCTGAACGGGATCGCTGCCCAGTTCCAGGGCTTCCCGGGCGCGTTCTGCGGCTACACGGGCCACTGTGAGGATTGTGCCCTCAGTGGGCTTCATCACAGCCTTATAGGCCTCGTCCACGCCCAGTTCCAATGCCGCCACCAGATCCTCGGCGGAAATCTCTTCCCGGCCTTCCAGGCCTTTGGAAATCCCCCGGAACAGCAGGGACAAAATCACGCCGGAGTTGCCCCGGGCGCCCCGCAGCATGGTGGAAGCGGCTTTTTTCGCCACTTGGGAAGCGGTGGAAGAGTCGTCCAGCTTTTTCATTTCCTCGGCGGCAGCGCCAATGGTCATAGACATGTTGGTGCCGGTATCGCCATCGGGAACAGGGAAGATGTTCAACTCATTGACTTGCTTCTTATACTTGGAAATATTGTTGGAACCGGATATAATAGCGTTTTTCAGTTGAGAACCTAAAATCACGGGTAACACATCCTTCACCAGATAGATGGTATATCTTTCAATTAGTTTATCACAAAAAACAGAAAAATACAATCGTTCCCTGTGGATTTCTGAAAATCACGTCCAAAAAATACGACTCAATCCCCTTTTCCAGAACAGAACATATTTACGGCAGATTCTTACAGATTTGCCGTGCCCCCCCAGCTTTTGAAAAGGGAGTTCAAGTTATATGGGCAGGCTTTCAAAGCATGAAAAAAGGCGTACCACGATTAGCCTGGTACGCCAAAATCAACAGCCACTCGAAGATCAGGTCAGAGAAAGCCGTTCCACACCGGTGCAAAGGCCGGTGCGCTCGTCGGCGGAGAACAGAACACAGTCCATTTTGCAGGGGCCTTTTGCCCAGTCAAACCGGGCGGGCATTTTGGTGCGGAGCTTGCCGATGATGATTTCCGGTTTGACCCCCAGCACTGAGTCGATCACACCAGTCATGCCGGCATCGGTGATGTAGCCGCTGCCGTGGGGAAGCAGGCACTCGTCAGCGGTCTGCACGTGGGTGTGGGTGCCGAATAAGGCGGTCACCCGGCCGTCGGCGAAAAATCCCAAAGCACGTTTTTCCCCCGTGGCTTCCGCATGGAAATCCACGATGCAGAGTTTGGGAAGATCCGGGGTTTTCAAAAGCTGATCCAGGGTTTCAAAGGGGCAGGGGAGATTTTCCAGATAGACCGTACCCATCAGATTGATCACCGCCACCTGTACCCGGCCCATGTCCACAATGCACATGCCCTTTCCAGGAGCCCCGGCAGGGTAGTTGGCCGGTCGGAGCAGCGTCTCACAGGAGTCGTAGAAGTCATAGCACTCCCGCCGGCGGAAACTGTGATTTCCCGTGGTGATCACGTCCACCCCGCTGTCCAGCAGGTATTCCGCGGAAGTGGGGGTGATCCCGTTGCCGTCCGCGGAGTTTTCCCCGTTGGCGATGACCAAGTCAATGGCTTTTGTCTTTTTCAAAGCGGGCAGATGAGCCCGTAGGAACTGGCACCCGGGGGTGCCGACTACATCGCCGATGCATAAAATATTCAAGACATATGCTCCTTTCTTCCCTGGAAAACTTCTCTTTGCCGGAAAAGCTCCCCGCCCCAGCCGAGCCCATGGGCAGGGGGGCAAAATCCAGAACAGGGACGCACCATAAAGCACGTCCCTGTCTTGTTCTTTCTCACTTTTGAACCGGATATTCAAACTTTATTTCGCGTAGTCCACCGCGCGGCTTTCCCGGATCATGTTTACCTTGATCTGACCGGGGTAATCCAAGTCGGCCTCGATCTTTTTGCAGATCTCCCGGGCCAGCAGAGTCATCTTTTCATCGCTGACCTTTTCCGGTTTTACCATGATGCGGATTTCACGGCCAGCCTGAATGGCGTAGCAGCTTTCCACGCCGTCAAAGGAAGAAGCCACTTCTTCCAGCTTTTCCAAACGTTTGATATAGTTCTCCAGATTCTCCCGGCGGGCGCCCGGTCTGGCAGCGGAAATGGCGTCGGCAGCCTGGACGATGCAGGCGATCACGGTTTTTGCTTCCACGTCGCCATGGTGGGCGGCGATGGCGTGGATCACCGCTTCGCTTTCCCGGTACTTCCGGGCAACTTCCACGCCGATCTGCACGTGGGAGCCTTCCATCTCGTGATCCAAAGCCTTGCCGATATCGTGAAGCAAACCGGCCCGCTTGGCCACGGTGGGATCCAGTCCCAGCTCAGAGGCCATCATGCCGGAAAGGTAAGCCACTTCCAAAGAGTGGTTCAAAACATTCTGTCCGTAACTGGTGCGGTAACGGAGCCGGCCCAACAGCTTCACCAGCTCGTGATGGACGCCGTTGACGCCCACTTCTAATACCGCCCGTTCGCCCTCCGCCTTGATGGTGGAGTCCACTTCCCGGCGGGCTTTTTCCACGGTTTCCTCAATGCGGGTGGGGTGAATGCGGCCATCGGCGATCAGCTTTTCCAGGGCGATCCGGGCAACCTCGCGGCGGACCGGCTCAAAGCTGGAAAGGGTGATGGCTTCCGGTGTGTCGTCGATGATCAGATCCACGCCGGTCAGGGTTTCAATAGCCCGGATATTCCGGCCTTCACGGCCGATGATCCGGCCCTTCATTTCGTCATTGGGCAGGGGTACAACGCTGATGGCGGCTTCGGACACATGGTCCGCCGCACAGCGCTGAATGGCCAGGGCGATGATTTCCCGGGCGGTCTTGTCTGCGTCTTCCTTGGTCTGCTGCTCAAATTCCCGGATTTTGACGGCTTTTTCATGTGTCAGCTCATTTTCCAGGTTGTTCAGCAAGTATTCTTTGGCCTGTTCCACCGTAAAAGAGGAGATTTTCTCCAGCATGTCGAATTGGCTTTTCTTTACGGCTTCTGCTTCTTGCAGCCGTTCTTCGGCCTTTTTGTTTTTCTGGTCGATCTGGTTTTCCTTGCGCTCCATGTTTTCCAGCTTTTTCTCCAGGCTTTCTTCTTTCTGGAGAATCCGCCGTTCCTGGTGTTGGATTTCCTTGCGGCGGTCGGCCAGTTCCTTTTCGGATTCATTTCTCAGGCGGTGTAGCTCGTCTTTGCCTTCCAGAATGATCTCTTTCTTTTTGGCTTCCGCGGATTTGATAGCGTCGCCCACAATGCGTTTTGCTTCCTGCTCAGCGGAACCGATTTCGGCTTCCGCCTTATTCTTGCGGTAGTTAAAGCCCAGAAAGAAAGCTGCCGCGCCAGCGATTGCCGCGACCAAAATGGCGATGACGATACACAGCCACACAGCGATTTGGCCCAATCAGGCACCTCCTTTTCCTTGTTTCCTATTTTTTAATTTAAATACAGGGGAAGCCAGAGCGTAGTTTGCTCCGGGAAGTGCAGCGGGGCCGCTTCGCCATGAAATTTTCAAGGTTTCATTCTCTTACCGTTTATTGCCTGCATACGGTTTTTGAGGAATCCGGGAAAGAACTTGGCCATGGCAAAGGCGAAGTCCAATCGGTTCCGGTAATCTTTTATAAAAATTACTCAATAAAAAATAAGTAAAAATGAAAAACAGAGAAATTCATATGATAAAAGCGCCAAGTGCACTCTGTTTTTATTCTAGCCCTACCTACAGGTAGTTGTCAAGAAAATTGTAACATTTTATTCATAAAAAGAGTACAACAGTCCCTTCACCGCCTTGACAACTGCCTTGGCAAATGCTATGATTTAGGAACAGTAGAAAATGCGACGAAAAGGAAGCCATTTTCCGGAAGGTCTGGCGCAGAGAGCGGCTGCCACAGGCTGTAAGCAGCCGTCTGGACAGGAAAGTTGGCCACCACCTTTGAGCATCGTTCCGAACGCGGGGGACAGCCGGAAGTTTCAGGGTCCCGCGCCCAAGGAATGACGGCGGGCTCCGTTATCGGCCGCAACGAGGAAGCGCTTCTCACAAGGTCGCGCTTTGAATCCGGGTGGAACCGCGGGTCCCTGGCAAAATATTTTTAGCTGCCGGACGCCTGCCCCAGAGTGTTTGCTGGGGCAGGCGTTTTTTGTTGCCCCGGCGGAAAGGAGTTTCACATGGTAAAGATCGATCTGAAAGGCCAAGTAAAAGAGTTTGAAAACAATGTGACTGCTGGCGACGTGGCAAAATCCATTGGCATGGGGCTGTATAAGTCTGCCTGCGCCGCCCGGATCGATGGGGAAGTCTGCGACCTGCGCACTCCCATCGACCACGACTGCTCTTTGGAAATCCTCACCTTTGACACGGAAGACGGCAAGCGGGCCTACTGGCACACCACTTCCCACATTTTGGCCCAGGCCATGATGCGGCTGTATCCCGGCACCAAGTTCTCCATTGGCCCGGCCATTGAAAACGGCTTCTACTATGACTTCGACTTGCAGGAGCCCCTGTCCACAGAGGATCTGCCCAAGATCGAAGATGAGATCAAGAAGATTATCAAGGAAAACCTGCCCATCGAGCGGTTTGAGCTGCCTGCCGACGAAGCCAAGAAACTGATGGAAGGCCAGGAGTATAAGGAAGAGCTGATCGACGAGCACGCTGGTCAGGGAGAGAACATCAGCTTCTACCGTCAGGGTGATTTTACAGACCTGTGCGCCGGCCCTCACCTGATGAGCACCGGCAGCGTAAAAGCGGTGAAGCTCACGGCAATTACAGGCGCTTACTGGCGTGGGGACGCCAACAACAAGATGCTCACCCGTGTGTACGGCATTTCCTTCCCCAAGCAGTCTATGCTGGATGAGCACCTGCAAATGCTGGAAGAGGCGAAAAAACGTGACCACCGAAAGCTGGGCAAAGAACTGGGACTGTTCATGCTCACCGAGGAAGGCCCTGGGTTCCCCTTCTTCCTGCCCAAGGGCATGGTGCTGCGGAACCTGTTGATCGACTATTGGCGGCAGGTCCATAAAAAGTACGGCTATGTGGAGATCTCCACCCCCATGATTCTGAACCGGGCCTTGTGGGAACGCAGCGGCCACTGGGATCACTATAAGGACAACATGTACACCACTGTCATCGACGGGGAAGATTATGCTATCAAGCCCATGAACTGCCCCGGCGGCATGCTGGTGTACGCCAGCGAGCCCCACTCTTACCGTGACCTGCCCCTGCGGGTAGGGGAGCTGGGCCTGGTGCACCGCCATGAGCTTTCCGGTGCGTTGCACGGCCTGTTCCGGGTGCGGTGCTTCACTCAGGACGACGCCCACCTGTTCATGACCCAGGAGCAGCTGAAGGACGAGATCAAAGGCGTGGTTAAGCTGTTTGACGAGGTGTACTCCGTCTTTGGCCTGCCCTATAAGATCGAGCTGTCCACCATGCCGGAAGACCACATCGGCACCGTGGAGCAGTGGGAGCACAACCAGGATATCCTGAAAGAGGCCATCACGGAGATGGGCAAAGAGTATGAGATCAACGAGGGCGACGGCGCTTTCTACGGGCCCAAGCTGGACTTCCATCTGGCGGATTCCCTGGGACGTACCTGGCAGTGCGGCACGGTTCAGCTGGACTCCCAGCTGCCCGAGCGGTTCGAGCTGGAATACGTGGGCGCCGACGGCCAGAAGCATCGTCCTGTGATGCTGCATCGGGTGGTGCTGGGTTCCATCGAGCGATTTATCGGCGTGATCACCGAGCATTTCGCCGGCAAGTTCCCCCTGTGGCTGTCTCCCGTACAGGCAGTGGTGCTGCCCATCGCGGAACGTCATCACGAGTACGCTCTGAAGGTACAGAAGCAGTTGGAGGATGCTGGGCTCCGTGTGGAATGTGATACCCGCAGCGAGAAAGTGGGCTATAAGATTCGGGAAGCCCAGTTGCAGCAGACTCCTTACATGCTGGTGGTAGGCGACAAGGAAGCCGAAGAAGGCACTGTGTCGGTGCGTCATCGGAAGGACGGCGACTTGGGGGCCATGAACGTGGAAGCCTTCATTGTCAAAGCCAACCAGGAAGTAGAGAGCAAGGAAATCAAATAAACCTCTGATTGTGTAAGCAGTTAGAGAGATCCAGGTGGGGCTGCCGTTGATTCGTGGCAGCCCTATCCCTTTGTCCGAAGGGGGAACCTGGCGGCTGGCACTCCAGGCAAGGGCAGCTGCCAGAGCTTGTACCCCGTGGCTTTTTGGAAGGACTTTCCCCGCTTGGCGAAGGGGAAGGAACGGACATCTGGTAAGCAGGGGAGCCTGCGTGTTTGGAAGTGAGGGGAGAACGATGTGGATCGTCTTTGCGCTTGGTTCGGCCTTTTTCGCCGGGATCACGGCAGTTTTGGCGAAATGCGGGATCCGCCGGACAGATTCCACTCTGGCCACGGCAATCCGCACCATTGTGGTGCTGGCCTTTTCTTGGCTGATGGTATTTGTGGCGGGGGATCCGGGACAGATCACCAGGTTGGACGGCTTGACCTGGCTGTTCCTGATTTTATCCGGACTGGCCACTGGGGCTTCCTGGCTCTGCTATTTCAAGGCGTTGCAGCTGGGGGATATCAACAAGGTGGTGCCAATTGACAAGTCCAGTGTGATTCTCACCATGCTGCTGGCCTTTATCTTTCTGGGAGAGGGGATTTCCCTGTTTGGTGGCGTGGGGGTGGTGCTCATTGGGGTGGGTACGTTCCTGATGATCGAGAAAAAGGAATCCACCTCAGAGGGTGTCCAGAAAAACAGCTGGCTGCTGTACGCTATGGGGTCTGCCCTGTTTGCCAGCCTGACTTCTATTTTGGGAAAGCTGGGCATTTCCGGAGTGGAATCCAACCTGGGTACGGCCATCCGTACCGGAGTGGTGCTGCTCATGGCCTGGCTGATGGTTTTTGTGGCCGGGAAAGCCGGGGAAGTGAAGCATGTCCCCGGAAAAGAGCTGCTATTCATCTGTCTGTCCGGTGTGGCTACCGGGGCTTCCTGGCTGTGCTATTATAAGGCGCTCCAGGACGGCCCAGCCAGTGTGGTGGTACCCATCGACAAGCTGAGTATTCTGGTGACGGTGGCGTTTTCCTTTTTCGTGTTTCATGAAAAGCTTTCCAAGAAATCCGCAGTGGGGCTTCTCATGATTGTAGTGGGCACCTTGGCCATGCTGGTCCCGTAAGCCTTGGAGAAGAGTTCAGCCAATCACACACCACCTTCCGCAGAGGGCGGTTGCTTTAGGACCGGAAAGACGGGGCACTGGGCCGGAAGCGGAAAATAAGACTCTACAAATAGAAAAGCGCCTTGGGGGCAATCCCCAGGGCGCTCTCTTTTTATGCCAGTGGATAAAAACAGCCACAGCTGGATTTCTGCTCTGTTTTTCTACTCTGGTTTATTGTTTCATGCCAATGGTTTCGGCCAGCAAAATGGGCTGTTTCTGTTCCTGGGTGTAGGCTGTCTCTTATACACATCTGACGCTGC
>DXXH01000031.1:23895-27883 GCA_019416395.1 Clostridiales bacterium | reverse complement strand
TCCTCACACAAATTGCGAAAAATTCGCACAGTGTTTCACGAAAAAAGCAAAGAAAAAGGAAAAGGACCGGTCATCCGGTCCTTTTCCTTCTTTTGGGGAGGAGTTGTATTGAAAAGTGCGGCTTTGAGCCGCTAGGCTTGTACTCTTGATTACGCTTATATTATAGCCACAGCCCCGTCTTTTGTCAACCGTTTCACGGAGAATCTCTTTTTTTCACAATCTGCAATAACCCTAAAACCCCTTTTTATAGATTCAGCACAACAAAAATCCCGCAAACCCGCATTCTGCTTGTACTTCCGGGGTTTTTGTGCTACAATCATGGACAGTTTACAGCAAAGGAACGATCCCCATGCCATTGATTCGCAAAAACGATATTGTCGAACTGGAAATCACCGGTATGACCACACAAGGCGCTGGAGTGGGCCACTGGGAAGGATTGGCAATTTTTACCCCACTTACCGCTCCAGGCGACAAAGCCCGGGTACGCATTGTAAAGGTGGCAAAGAATTACGCCTTTGGCCGGTTAGAAGAGCTCCTTATCCCCTCTTCTGACCGTATAGAGCCTGATTGCCCCTGTTTTTCCCAATGCGGTGGCTGCTGTTACCGTCACATTTCCTATTCCGCAGAACTGCGTATCAAGGAAGCCCGGGTGAAAGATGCCCTGGAGCGGATCGGAGGATTTCGCAACCTGCCAATCCAGCCCATTGTGGGTGCGGATTCCCGGGACGGATACCGCAACAAGGCCCTTCTTCCCCTAGGCACAGATCGGGAAGGAACTCTCACCATGGGATTTTACGCAGTCAATTCCCATCGGATCGTGGACTGTCCCTACTGCCGTTTACAGCCGGAAACCTTCAACCGGGCCATGACCGCTTTCCGGGAATGGGCCAAAAAATATGGCGACCCCATATATGATGAGTTGACCCATTCTGGCAGAATGCGCCGTTTGTACCTTCGCCAAGGGGAAAAAACCGGCCAAGTGATGGCCTGTGTCGTGGTAAATGGCAACGGGCTTCACCATGAACACGAACTGGTGGAAGCCTTGAAAAAGGCGGTACCGGAACTTGCCAGTGTGGTCGTCAACTCCAACCGGGAGCGCACCAATGTGGCCCTTGGCCAAAAATGCCGCACAGTTTATGGGACAGATACCATTGAAGATACCCTGTGCGGCCTTCGTTTTCAGCTATCGCCTCTCTCCTTTTACCAAGTCAACCGTACCCAGGCGGAACGATTGTATACTTTAGCAGGGAAATACGCCGGGCTGACAGGAAACGAGCTGTTGCTGGATCTTTACTGTGGTACAGGCACCATCGGATTGTCTATGGCGAAAAAGGCCAAACGGCTTTTAGGTGTAGAAATCATTCCAGAGGCTGTGGAAAACGCACGGCAAAACGCGACCACAAACGGAATTGACAACGCTGAATTCTTTTGCGGCGACGCGGGAAAAGCAGCTCAAATGTTGGCTGAACGGGGTGAGAAGCCCGATGTGGTCATTTTGGACCCACCCAGGAAAGGCTGTTCCCCTGATTTGATCTCCACTGTAGCGGCGTTCCGTCCCAAGCGGATTGTATATGTTTCTTGCGATCCTGCCACTTTGGCCAGAGATTTGAAGGATTTCGCCCAGCTTGGCTATTCCCCAGTGGAAGCCACCCCGGTAGATATGTTCCCTGCCACCAGCCATGTGGAGACAGTCACCTGGCTGACTTCTTCCGGAATTTAGGGGATCTTCTTCCCCTGTACCTCGTGGGACTTGCCATGGCTCATACGTTGGTGGAAGTGGCCCCACGATACCAGTATTCTGGGCTGATTTCCTGATCACTTTTTGGAGCTTATGGATTCACTTTTCTAGCAAGACGCTCTGTGGAGCGCTTTTATAGCAGTTCTCTCCAACAGAGGACGAAAGGAGAAATGAACAGATGTTGAAAATCGGATGCCACCTTTCCAGTTCCAAGGGTTACCTGGCTATGGGAAAGGAAGCTGTAAAAATTGGTGCAAATACCTTTCAGTTTTTCACCCGGAATCCCCGGGGCGGAAAGGCGAAGCCGCTGGATTTGGAAGACATGGCTGCCTATCGGGACTTTGCCCAGGAACACGGCCTCTTCCCCATTCTCGCCCATGCCCCTTATACCTTAAATGCCTGCGCCGCTGATGAAGGACTCCGCACCTTTGCAAGGGAGACCATGGCGGACGACCTGGCCCGTTTGGAAAACCTTCCTGGAACAATGTACAACTTTCACCCCGGCAGTCACGTCAAGCAAGGGGCTGAAACCGGAATTCAACTGATCGCCCAACACCTTAATGCCATTTTAACTCCTGAACTTCACACTGTGGTTCTTTTGGAAACCATGGCTGGAAAAGGCTCGGAAGTTGGCCGTACCTTTGAGGAACTCCGGGCAATCCTGGATCAAGTTCAGCTCTCAGACAAGCTTGGCGTGTGTCTGGACACCTGCCACGTTTCCGACGGCGGTTATGATATCGATGGAAACCTAGATGGAGTATTGGAAAAATTTGACCGGGTCATTGGTCTTTCCCGGTTGAAAGCTATTCATCTGAACGACAGTATGAACCCCTTGGGAAGTCATAAAGACCGTCATCAAAAATTGGGCGAAGGCACCTTGGGTATGGAAGCTTTAGAAAGGATCGTCAATCACCCCGTTTTGCGGGAACTTCCTTTCTACCTGGAAACTCCCAACGATCTGGAAGGCTATGCCAAAGAAATCGCCATGATGAAAGCAGCCTACAAAGAATAATCTGACGACAAAAGAGGAGAGCCTTCGGCTCCCCTCTTTTCTTTATTTTTCCGCCTTTCGCGCACTTTTTCTCGGAGTAAACCGGTCTTTTAAAAGCTTTTCCCCTTCCACTACCACCAGGGGGCATAGCGAGAGAACAGCCACCAACAACCACTGAATACTTGTCAGCGGAGTGGTTCGGAACAGAGCTGCCAAGGGCGGAAATAT
Source organism: Clostridiales bacterium (assembly GCA_019416395.1). Lineage (GTDB taxonomy): Bacteria > Bacillota > Clostridia > Oscillospirales > Acutalibacteraceae > Acutalibacter. The sequence goes on along the minus strand of DXXH01000031.1, from coordinate 24,926 downwards.
CACCACGCTTACCATAAGAAAAGCGCACACCCCGCAGGCCAACACCAGTTTTCCATTGGAGAAGATCCCCAATTTCAGCACAGAATGCTCAGAGCGCATATTGAAACTATGGGTCAACTGGGACAAGCTCAGCACCGCAAAGGCCATGGTCCGCCCCACCACAGGCTGAGCGGGATCAGCATCGAAAAATACACGGCCGATGGTATAAGCAAGCAAAGCCAACGCTCCTACCAGACAGCCTTCTACCGCCACGGAAAAACCCATCCCCCCTGAGAAGATGCCTTCCTCACGTTTGTGAGGCGGCGCGTCCATTACATCTTTTTGAATGGGGTCCACCCCCAGCGCCAAAGCCGGAAAAGAATCGGTCACCAGATTTACCCAAAGCAGCTGAATGGCCAGCAATGGTGTGGGCACCCGAAGCAAAAATGCTACGAACACCACTAAAATCTCCCCGATGTTGCAGGACAAAAGAAAATGTATGGTTTTACGGATATTTTGGTAGATTCCCCGGCCTTCCCGGACAGCGGCCACGATCGTGGAAAAATCGTCGTCAGTGAGGACCATATCCGCCGCAGACTGAGCCACTTCTGTACCGTTTTTTCCCATGGCACAGCCAATATCCGCACTTTTTAAGGCGGGGGCATCGTTGACTCCATCACCGGTCATTGCCACCACCATGCCCTGACGCTGAAATGCCTTGACGATCTTCACTTTGTGTTCCGGGGAAACCCGGGCGAAAATCCGATAGTCAAAAATCTTCTGGCTAAGCTCTGTGTCACTTAACCGGTCCAGTTCCTGCCCGGTGATCACCTGAGAAGGACTGGACGCCATTTGAAGCCGCTTTCCGATCGCTAAGGCCGTGGCAGCGTGATCCCCGGTAATCATCACTGGCAGAATCCCCGCCCGTTTGCACTGGGCCACAGCCTCTTTTACTCCCGGCCTTGGGGGATCTTCCATGGCCACCAATCCGCAGAAAACCAGCCCGCTTTCCGTTTCCCGATCGTCTCCGGAAAGGTCGGACACATCTTTAT
>DXXH01000031.1:13315-23885 GCA_019416395.1 Clostridiales bacterium | reverse complement strand
CGCCAAAACCCGCAACGCTCTTTGGGCCAGCCCCGTATTATCGGAAAGGATTTTTGCCTTCATCGCTCCGCTGAAAGGTTGGATCCCCCTGCTTTGGACAATTCCCGTACACCGGGCGATCAGCACGTCCGGCGCGCCTTTGGAGATCACCCGGTATCCCCCCGCAGGCAGCCGGTGGGCTGTTGTCATCATTTTGCGCGCTGAGGTAAAGGGGATTTCTCCCACCCGGGGGTATTCCTCTTCCAAGTCTGCTTTTTTCCGCTTACACGCCCGCAAAAAAGCTGTTTCCGTGGGGTCTCCAGTCAGCGCTCCACCCACTATTTCCGAGTTGTTACACAAGGTAGCCAATTCCAAAGCAAACTGCGCGGAAGAACTTTCCAACCGTTCTTCCCCGTTTGGGCCGGAAAAAGCCGCCACCGTCATCTTATTTTGGGTGAGGGTTCCGGTTTTATCGGAACAAATCACCTGGGTACTTCCCAACGTCTCTACCGCTGGGAGGTGACGCACAATCGCCCGTTTTTGCGCCATACGCTTAATCCCCATGGCCAAGACAATGGTCACTACAGCGGTAAGACCTTCGGGAATCGCCGCCACCCCCAGACTGATGGCGATCATGAACATTTCCAAGGGCTCCATATGCTGGAAAAGCCCCAACAGGAAAATGATTCCACAGATTACGACCACGCCTGCACCCAGCACTTTGCCAGTCTGTTTCAGCTTTAGTTGCAACGGGGTTTGGGGAGCTTTTTCACTTTCCAGCATGCGGGCGATTTGTCCCATAGCGGTATCCATGCCTGTGGCCGTTACCACGCCCACTCCGGCTCCAGAAGCAACCCCGGTAGAAGCAAACACCATGTTTCGCCGTTCCCCCAATGGGGCATTTTTCGGGCAGCGGGCATCCGCGTCTTTTTCCGTGGGTACGGATTCTCCCGTCAATGCCGACTCTTCCGCTTTCAACTCCACAGAACGCAACAGCCTTAAATCCGCCGGTACAAGATCCCCTGCCTGGAGAATTACCACGTCCCCAGGAACCAGTTCCCAGCTCTCTACCCGTTTCCGCTTTCCGTCCCGGATCACCTGCGCATGGGGCGAAGATAACTTTTTCAGCGCTTCAATGGCTTTGTCTGCCCGGAGTTCCTGCACCGTGCCAATAACTGCGTTGCAGATCACAATCGCCAGTATAATCAGGGAATCCACATACTCCCCGTCTCCCCGGATCCAGGACACGGCAAAGGACACCCCTGCCGCCGCCAAAAGGATCAGCACCATCAAATCCTGAAACTGTCCCAGGAACCGCAGTAAAATTCCCTGGCGTTTGGCCGTTTGCAGCTCGTTCCTACCATATCTCGCCAAGCGGCGCTGGCATTCCGCCTGCCCTAAACCACGGTGGGAATCGGTTCCCAGAGTGTCCAGGGTTTCCTCCTGGCTCACACTAAAAAAGTCCATTCCTTTGCTCCTCCTTAAAGGCAAGGCCTTTGCCCCGCTTTTTTACAAGGTCTATGCGCAGAAATTCCCTTTTATGAGTTGTCTCTTTCTCTCCTATGGCACCGCTACAAGATCCTCACTCTTCCGGAGCACATCATTTCCCTATGGTATTTTCTCCCATCACAAAGCACACAAAAAAGAGCTGTGACAAATCTTGCCACAGCTCTCCTTGATTCACTCCTTTATTAGCCCTTCTGATAAGAAGGCGCCGTTTTGGGAGTCTTGCCCTTGATCACATTCCGGTAATAGGAATAAGTCAACGGCTCTTCTTCGGAAAGGATTTCCGATTCTTCCGCCACTCCCACAAACATCAGATGGGTTCCCAGATCCATGGTTTGTTCCACCTTGCAGCTATAATGGGCGCATACCGCTTCCAAAGGATAGGGCATGCCTGCCTGGTCCTTCGCGGAAGAAATACCGTCAAACTTGGCAAAGTCCTTGCCGCTGCGGAATCCAAACCGGCCTACCAGCATCATATCTGTCCGCTGGTCCAGGGCCACGGCGGTAAACCGCCCGGCTTTTTCCATAAGCTGGCAAGTCAGATTTTCCTTGTTCACCGTTACTGCCAGACGGACTGGTTCCGCCGTAACCTGCTGCAAGGTATTTACCACACAGCCGCTCTGCTGGCCTTCCGCTTCCGCCGACACCACATACAAACCATATGTTATTTTGTACAACGCTTTCTCGTCCATGGAAAGAGCCTCCTTTGTTTTGGGTTCTTTTGATTCTATTATTTCACACTTCCTGAAATTTATCAAGCTTGACTTTTTCTGTCACACCTGGGTATAATGAAACGTATTTTCTATCATTTTGTCTAAGGGAAAGAAGATGGTCCCATGAAAGGGAGTAAAACCTTTCGCTATGCTTTCGCCAAATCGCTGCCAGTGATGTTCGGCTACCTGTTTTTAGGCTCGGCCTTTGGGGTAATGCTGCAACAGGCCGGATACAACTTTATTTGGGCGTTTTTTATCAGCCTAACCGTTTTCGCTGGCTCCGGCCAATTTCTACTGGTATCCCTGCTCAGCGGTGGGGCATCTCTCACCATGACTGCTGCCATGACCCTTCTCATCAATAGCCGTCATATGTTTTACGGGCTATCCTTTCTGGAACGCTTCAAAAAGACCGGCAAAAAATATCCCTACATGATTTTTTCCCTCACCGACGAAACCTACTCTGTGTTGTGTTCTGTCAAACCGGAATCTGACGTGGACGAGGGGAAAGCCATGTTCCTCATCGCTTTTTTCAACCATCTTTATTGGATCGCAGGTGGGGTATTGGGCGCTCTGTTGGGTCAGTTTTTACCCATTGATTTTACCGGCATCGATTTTTCCATGACCGCCCTATTCGTGGTTCTGTTCATTGAACAATGGCTGGACTTCAAATCCCACCTTCCGGCGATTACCGGCCTGTTCGTAGCGCTAGTATTTTTACTGCTGTTGGGGCCGGATAATTTCATTCTCCCCTCTCTCCTGGTCACTGTCACTGTGTTGATGGCCTGTAAAAACCTGGTTCAGAAGAAAATGGAAGCCCCCGCAGCGTCTGAACAAGCGCCTTTGACCCAGAAACAAAAGGAGGAAAAAGCCCAATGAGTATGGGAAGTTCCATAGCCGTAATTGCCGTGGCGGCGGTATGCACCTTTTTTACCCGCTTGGTACCTTTCGCGCTGTTTGGACGCAAGCGCCAAGTTCCTCGGATCGTGCTGTTTTTGGGAAACGTACTCCCCCCCGCCATCATTGCCACACTGATTATCTACTGCCTGAAAAACGTCAATCTCCTGAATTTTCCCAGCGGAATCCCGGAATTGCTTTCCATCGCCTTAGTGGTCCTTCTGCACCTGTGGAAGCGAAACACCTTACTGAGCGTTGGCGCAGGCACCATTTGCTACATGATTCTGATTCAAACCGTATTTGCTTAAACGATCTGGTACCAGCTCCCCGCATTGAGGAACAAAAAAAGCGGACTCCCTTGCGGAGCCCGCTTTTTTCGCTACTAAAAATCAATCTAGAAATTCTTCCCGCAACGTGACACCAAAATCTTTGGCAATCGCCCGCAAGTCCTGGTCCTCAATTGTCTGAAGGATTTTCCCCTGTCCGGCGGAAAGGGCCAAAAGGTAAATTTGAGCTGCTTTCTCGATGGTATGCATCAAGCCAAAGGTGGTGTCAAAATCCGGACCGGACGCAAACAGACCGTGATGGGCCCATACTGCGGCGTCATATTCCTTCATCAGCTCACTGGTTGCCAAGGCGATCTCCTTGCCGCCAGGTACCATCCACGGTACCACTCCCACGCCCCCGGGAAAAACCACTGGGCATTCAGTAGCACTCTTCCACAGAGCCCGGGTAAATTCCCGGGCAGTCAGTGGCAAAATATAGGTCATGGCGATTACATTTGCAGGGTGGGCATGGTAGATCACCCTGTTTTCCCCATTGGTAGCCGCTTTCCTTACGCTGTGATTCAAAAAATGGCTGGGAAATTCACTGGTGGGGCGCCCACCCTTTTCCAATCCCCAAACAATCCGCCAACTCTCCCCAGCACTGTCGATTTCCAGGATACAAAGATTCTCTTGGGGGGCCAGGGCAACATTTCGAAAATATTTCCCGCTGCCTGTGGAGATAAAATACTCTCCCCCCAGATTTTCCCCTTTCACCCCCATATTGACCCCCCCGCCCGGGCACTCTTTAAAATAAGGCCGGCATTGTTCCACCTCTTCCGGCTTCATCCGGTAGGTGAGATTACCGCCGTTTCGCTCATGCCAGCCCTGCTCCCATCCGTCCTGACACATGCGGATATACTGCTTCATCACTTCCACATCAACTAAAGCCATGACTTTCCCGCTCCTTTCCTCAATTCCGCTGGGATAACACTTCCCGCTCGTACTGAGCCACTGCATCATACCATTCTTTTCCGCCAGGTACTCCCTGGATTTCGCAATAGTGCTCCCAAATATCCCCAAAGGGCATGGTTTTGATTTCTTCATTTAAGACCATCAGATCTGTAAACTGACAGGAATCCTGCAATTCCCTCAGCCTTTTCCAAGGCTGAAGCAAGGCAAAAAGAAGTGCCTTTTCCATACTCCTGGTCCCCACTACCCAGGCTGCGATCCGGTTGATGGATGCGTCGAAGAAGTCCAGCCCGATCAACACCTGTTCCAAAGCGTCATTGCGCACAATCTCTTTGGCGATTTCCTTCACTTCGTCCTCATACAACACCACATGGTCGCTGTCCCATCGGACGGGACGTGTCACATGAAGAGGCACTTTATCAAAAAACGCCAACAGACTTGGAATTTTATCACTGACCATTTCCGTTGGGTGATAATGGCCATTATCCAGCAAATTGTACACTCCCGGGTGGCTGGCGGCGTAGCTGATGTAAAATTCCGAAGATCCCACAGTGTAGGCCTCCATGCCGATTCCAAACACCTTACTCTCCACACAGTCAATGACATAGGGAAGCTTTTCCTGAAAGATCTCGTCCAAGCTCTGTTTCAACCGAAGCCGGGGGCCCAAACGGTCAGCCGGCACATCTTTATAGCCGTCTGGAATCCACACATTGCACAACACAGGATTCTGGAGTTCCTCCCCGATATACGAGGCGATTCTCCGGCATTGGATCCCATGACGCACCCAAAACTGACGAACTTCCTCGTCTGGAGAGGAAAGAGTCAGATTGTCCTTCACTATGGGGTGGCTGAAAAATGTGGGGTTGAAATCAATACCCAAGCCGTTCTCTTTTGCAAAATCCACCCATTTTGCAAAGTGAATGGGTTGCAGCTGATCCCGATCCACCTGGGCGCCATCTTCAAAAACAGCGTAGCTGGCATGCAAACTGATGCGCTTTTTCCCAGGTATCAGGTTCACCGCCTTTTGGAAATCCCGAGTAAGTTCCGCAAAATTTCTGGCCCGCCCCGGATAATTTCCGGTTGTCTGAATACCGCCCGACAACGCCCGTCCTGTTCCTTCCAGTCCAATCACGTCATCGCCCTGCCAACAATGGATACTGATCGGAATCTCTCCCAGCTTTTGAAGGGCACTTTCCACGTCGATGCCCCATTCCTCATACCGCTTTTTCGCGCTTTCATACGATTGACTCAAAACAAACCCTTCCTTTCTTTACTTTCCTTTTCCCGATGATCTGTCTTCCGGCCAATACTCCACAATGGAAAAGCTTTGCCGCTCCCCTTTTCGAATCGACGGCAAGTCAGGAAATTCCCCATTGGCCAGCATCTGCACCATCAAGTTTCCCAAAGCCGTACCCTCTGTAGGTCCGGCGTAAACAGGCAGTCCCACCGCATTGGCGGTGAGCTGGTTCAAATACCGGTCCTGGCTTCCCCCGCCTACAATATTTACGGCTGTATAATCCCTACCGGTCAGTTTCGAAAGTTCCTGGATGGCCAAAGCGTAACTCTGAGCTAGACTGCCGTACACACAGCTGGCTAATTCCCCCAAAGTTTCCGGCACTGGCTGTCCTGTTTCCACACACAGGGATTCAATGGCCTTGCCCATATTTTCCGGTGCCAAAAGCCGTTTGTCATTGACATCAATTCGCGAGGAAAACCCTTCCGCTCCCCGGGCTTCCTTTTCCAATTGCGTGAAAGAAATATTTCCCCACTCCTTTCGCAGGGATTGCAGAATCCAGAGACCCATAATATTTTTGAGATACCGAAACCTGTACTGGTACCCACCCTCATTGGTAAAGTTATGGGTCAGGCTTTCCTCTGTAGTGACTGGTTCGACAAGCTCTGTACCCAAAAGGCTCCAGGTTCCACTGGATAGATAGACGCCCCCTTCTTTGGCCGGAACTGCTAAAAACGCCGAGCCCGTATCATGGGTGGCCGGAAACACCACCTGGCAATCAAATCCCACTTGGGTTTTTACGTCTGCCGCAAACTCTCCTACTGGAAATCCCGGTTGGCGCAGCTCTCCAAACAATCTTCTGGGATACCCCAGTCTGTCCAGCAGTTCCCAATCCCAGGTTTTCGTCCGGGCATTTACCAATCCCGTTGTGGTGGCGTTGGTATACTCGTTTTCCTGTTTGCCTGTCAGCCGGAACGTCAAATATTCGGGGATCATCAAAAGTCGCTGGGCTTGCTCCAAAAGCTCCGGCTGACAGCGTTTGACTGCCATAAGCTGGTAAATCGTGTTAAACTCCTGCTTTTGAATCCCCGTACGGGCGTACAACTCCCTGATAGGTACCACACTTTCCACGAATTGATCCATTCCCTGGGTCCTGCTGTCACGATAGGCTACAGCGTCTCCCAAAAGATTTCCCGCTCTGTCTAACAGGGCATAGTCCACAGCCCAGGTATCAATCCCCACACTGACCGGAATTTTGGAAAGTTCCCCACACAGCTTCAATCCCTGCAGCACTTCTTGGTACAACCCCTCTATATCCCAACAGAGATGCCCATTCCTTCGGACAAGCTTATTTTCAAAACGGTAGATCTCTTCCAAACGCAGTTTTCCCTCTTCTACCCAGCCCAAAATATGCCGTCCGGACGAAGCTCCAATATCCACCGCCAAGTAGTACCGCTTCATGCTCTCTCCCCCTTTCTTGTTCCCAGCATACCCCGGATAACGAAAAAAAAGAAGGACGTATTTTTGAGAAAATACGTCCTCACTTTATGTTTGTTCAGCTGCCTTTCACTGCCCCTGCTGCAACAGCCTATCTCCCAAAGTCTTTCGGTAATCCTTGGGGGTAACCCCAAAACGGTCTCGGAACACTCTGTAAAAATAGCTGGTGTTTTCATAGCCTACTGCCAAAATAATATCCTGTGTGGTCAGGCGGGTCTCTTTCAGTAGTTGGGCCGCTTTCGACAACCGCTTTTCCAAAAGCAAATCTTTAAAGGTATGGCCTGTGGCCTTGCGTACCGCGGCACTCAAATAAGGCAGCGATACATGAAGCTCTTTTGCCAGACGGGTCAAATCTGCAAAGCGGTAATTTTCTTCGATCTCACGCAGTGCCGCCAACACTGCCCCATTTCCGGAAGCCGCTTCCAAATCCCCGGTATAATTGAGAAGCTGCAACAACAGCAATCCCATTGTCGCTTGGTTGATCCTGCGAGCGTTGGGCTGGGGATTCACCAGTCCCCACACCAGATTTTCCACCAGATTCTGCACGGTGGGAACATGGGCCACCCGGAAGTGCAAACAGCTCATTTCCCCGCCGCTCTGACGCAGCCCACTGAGCAGGAACTTGCCCAGCACATTGTCTGTCCCGATCAAAGTCAGTGCGTAGTCAAAAAACTGGGGCAACACAATGAAATTTACCCCAACGTCACCTTCTTCCGCCCGTTCCACACTGTGGGAAGCGTTCTGGTTCAAAAACAGCAGTTCCCCTTCCCCAAGGGTCAATGGCGGCTGTCCTTCAATCCGGTGAACCGTCTTTCCGGAACACATGTACATGATCTCCACGTAATTGTGGCTGTGCATGGGAAAAGCCGCAAACCTGGTGTGGGGCCGCACAGTGATCAACTTGCCTTTCGTCAGCAGCTTTTCGCTGTCAATCTGGAACCCGCCTCCCGAACTGTACAGGCTTCGGTCCACCTGGCCTCCCGCAAGCAGTTTTTCTTCCTCTTCCGTTACACGACGGAGTTCCCGCATCAGATCTTCCCGCAAACTTTTCCCTTCTTCCCTGTGTTTTCCCGTTCATAGAAGTCTTCCCAAACCACCGGACCTTATCTCCGGCCCGGTTCACTCTTTACGACTCAGGTACAATCGCGGTGGCTTCCGTGGCAGTAAGATATTGGTACTTTACCATCAAACTGACCACCTGCCGCTGACGTTGCACGGCTAAATCGGGGTTCTGCGTCAAGTCATATACCGAGGGCGCATTGGGAATCCCGGCTAGCAGCGTACACTGATTCTCGTTCATCTGCGAGGGTTCCACTCCGAAATAGGAACGGCTGGCGGAAGCCACGTCATAGCAGCCGTTTCCGAAATAAATGCTGTTCACATACAACTCCAAAATCTCATCTTTGGAATAGTTGGCTTCCAAATGAAACGCCATGAACACTTCCGCTATTTTCCGGCTCAGCTCTTTCTCCTGGGTAAAATACAGGTTTTTCGCCAGCTGCTGGGTGATCGTGCTGCCGCCTTCCACAAAGGACATGGCTTTTATGTCATTTACCACCGCGCGGCCAATGGCGATCAAATCGATGCCGTTATGATCGTAGAACCTGTGGTCTTCCGCGGCCAAAACAGCGTCCACGTAGGTTTCCGGAAGCTCCCCAAAAGTGGTGTAGCTTTCCTGGGACTGTACCTGCTTGACCTTTTGATCCAGAGGCATCGTTTCCAGCGCCTGGGTATACATGCGCCACCCCATATACAGCAAGGCCAAAACCAAACACATACACAGAGCAAACACCAGTAGAACCACATTCCGCACAATCCGCAATACTCGCATAGCTGTTCCTTTCTCCATGCCGGGCAACCCGGCGTTCCTTTTCCATGGTTGTATCTTACCAGCTATGCCTTACAAAATTCTAACGACAACCTTTACACTACCTGAATTTTGTCACTGTACCAAATCGATTGGACGATAGAATGGCCTTCGATAAGTGGGTGTAAGAGTGCCACCAATGCGGGCAACAGACCAAAGATCGGACGGTAAAAGGAGCTTCTCCTGGTCACGGACACGATTCTTAAGCCTTCTTACTGAACCTCGTTCCAGGTTTAGCCGGCTTCCTGCAAAACACATAGGTGTCCGCTTGGGAAAATTCCGGCGCAAACTGATACCCCAAACGGTCAAACTCCTGCAGTTCTTCCGGCGTTTCCACCGAATGTTCCGCAGCAAACCGCACCATTTCTCCTCTGGCCATTTTGACATAAACGCCTTTCTCTACAAATTTTCCTGGTTGGGTTTTCTCTCCAAACACACAGGTGACAAACCGGGCCTTGCCTTTTACATATGGCCTCACCCCTTTGGCGTACTCTTCCGAGGCAAGATTGACCAGCACAGGATCCTCATGCAGCAGGGATTCTCCCAGGGAATCACCCCAAAATTGGTAGAGGTTTTGGCAAAAACCAATCTTTACTTTCGCCTGCATCTCCAACCGGTAAGGACTTACCCCGTCAAAAGGACGCAGCACACCGTAAAATCCGGAAAGGATCCGCAAATGATCCCGGATATAATCCAACTGGTTCTGGGTAAACAGACCCGGCGCCATGTACTTGTATTGGATTCCATCATAGGCAAACACAGCCGGGGTTTCTCCCTGTTCCAAACACATGGCCTGGAAATTATCGTACGCATCTTGCGCCAAAGTTTCATTGCAGGCCAAAAGCTTTTGCAGCTCCGTCAGGGAAAGCGTCCGCAAATAGGCTAACAGCTGAGTGGAACGTTCCAACAAAACCGGCTGGGTTTCCGGCGGTAAGAAATCACGTTCCACCCGCATTTTCTTAGCCGGAGAAATCAACAGTTTCACAGCGGTCTCCCTTCGTGAAGATTCTCCCCCCGGAGCATCGCCTCATGTTCGGCGGAAAGCTCTTCCCGCAGCTGAAAAGCGTTCCACGCCCCATTTGTGGCGGTAAGCACTGCTTTTAACCCAACCGGCGGGATTTTCTTTCGGCGGAATCCTTGAAGCAAGCTGTTCATCTGCTGGGAAGACAATCCTGCCATCACCAGCAATTCGTCGGTAAAGGTCTGACCTTCCTCTGGAGACTCCTGCTTGGGGGAAAGTCCCAACACACTATTCAACGTCTGGCCAAACTCTTCAGAGGCCACCGAACGGGCCCGAAGTTTTAAAGTTAAGCAAAGTGTCTTGATTTTGCGCCCTTTATCATTTTCCAAATTGTAAAGCAAAACAGTTGGAATCAAATAAATCCCTCTCTTTTTCCAAGATATTTTTCTTTTAGAGTGTAACACTCTTTTTCCAGGTTTGGCAAGCTTTTTCAGAAAATATAAAAATAATTCTTGACTTTTTACACGCCTTCCTATAAAGTTAACCATACAAAAGTTATTTAGTCAGGAGAGATATTTTATGGGCTTTTCCATCGAAACCAGTCTGCCTGTCATGACCGTATTCCTACAAGGGCTTTTAAGTTTTTTCTCCCCTTGCGTTCTTCCTTTGCTGCCTATGTACATC
>DXXH01000031.1:0-13305 GCA_019416395.1 Clostridiales bacterium | reverse complement strand
AGCGCAGCCGGGTGATGCTCAACACGGTTTTCTTTGTATTGGGCATCAGCTTCGCTTTCTTCCTGCTAGGATTTGGCTTCACTGCCGCTGGCCAGTTCTTCCGGGAAAACAGACTGCTTCTCGGCCGGATCGGCGGTATTCTGGTCATTCTCTTCGGTCTGTACCAGTTGGGGCTCTTTGGCTCGGTAAAATTCCTGAACCGGGAACACAGACTGCCCTTCCATCTTGACAAGGTAGCCATGAATCCCCTGGTTGCCCTTGTCCTGGGCTTTACCTTCAGCTTCGCCTGGACCCCCTGTGTAGGCCCCACTCTGGCCAGCGTTTTGCTGATGGCCACTTCTTCCGCCACAGCCCAGGGATTTTTGCTCATCGGGGTGTACACAGTAGGCTTTGTTCTGCCTTTCTTGGCAGTGGGTCTTTTTACAAGCACCCTGTTGGAGCTTTTCCGCAAACATCGGAACGTGGTCAAATACACTGTGAAAATCGGCGGCGCCTTAATGGTATTGATGGGCGTGATGATGTTCACCGGCTGGATGAACCACTTGACCGGATACCTCTCCAATTTTGGTGGAACCACCACTTCCTCTACCTCTTCCACGGTGGAAGAAAGCAGCCTTTCCAGCCAGGAAGGAACGTCCCAACTGGAAAGCTCCCAAGGAGAGTCTTCTTCGTCGGAAGTGGAAGAAAGTGCTTCCAGTGAGGAAACGGATACGGTCCCTGCTCCTGATTTCACTTTGACGGACCAATTTGGCAACAGCCACACCCTTTCCGATTATAAGGGAAAAACGGTTTTCCTCAACTTCTGGGGAACCTGGTGCCCCCCTTGCCGGGCTGAAATGCCGGATATTCAGGAACTTTATGAAGAGTACGGGGAAAACGATGGCGATGTGATTATCCTTGGCGTAGCTACCCCCAATGTGGGAAATGAAGGTTCCAGCGAAGAAGTTGCCGCCTTTTTGGAAGAAAACGGCTATACCTATCCCACAGTGATGGACGAAAACGGTGTGATCGCCGGTGGAAGTTACTACATCTCCGCTTTCCCCACCACCTATATGATCGATAAGGACGGGAATATTTTCGGATATGCTACCGGCCAACTTACCAAGGACATTATGAAAAATATCATTCAGCAGACCATCGACGGCAAACGCTCCTCTTGATACGCCTTGCAATCCGGTGAAAAACCGGATATAATAAGTGCAATACAAGTTTGGAGGGATCATGTTGCCGAAAATACAGGAATCCGCTGAAAATTATCTGGAAACGATCCTGATCTTAAAAGATCGCAACGGTACAGTGCGTTCTGTAGATATCGCCGCGGAAATGGGCTTCAGTAAACCCAGTGTAAGTGTGGCTATGAAAAACCTGCGGGAACAGGAGTGCATCACCATGGGCGATGACGGGCTTATTTCCCTCACTGAAAAGGGTCGGCACATTGCTGAAAATGTGTATGAACGTCACACGCTCTTTACAAAATGGCTTGTTTCCCTGGGTGTGGACCCCACCATTGCCGCCCAAGACGCCTGCCGTATTGAGCACGTTTTGAGCAAAGAAACTTTTGACGCCATTAAACGTCACGTGGAAGAACAGCTTCCCCCCCAATAAAATACAGCCTTACAGAAATTGGCCCACCAGAAAGCTGGTGGGCCTTTGTGTTTCCCGGGAGTATTACCATTCCGTGAGATAAAAAGCATTTTCCCACCGTTCTTTCTCTCAAAAACAAAAAAGGCGCTCCAGAATCTCTCTAGAACGCCTTTCGTTTTACCCAATCAGCATTCGCCCTTCCGGGTAAATGGAATCGCCCTTCGTTTTGTGCCGCATCAAAATGGACAAGCCAAAGGACAAAGGACCCACCCGGCCAATAAACATGGTAATTATCAGAATCAGCCTGGAAATAGGTTCCAAGTGGGGCGTTACATTGGCGGAAAGTCCCACTGTGCCAAAAGCGGAAGTAGCCTCGTACAGACAATCCAGATACGGGATCTTCGGATTGAGTGAGCTGATGACGCCGGCATCTACGAACACCAGCAAAAAGGCCACAATGGTTACTGTAAGCGCTTTATACACCGTGGGAACAGAAAACCGGTGACGCAAAATCACGGCTTCATTCTTTCCACGAATGGTACTGATCACGGTGACGACCAGCACCATAAAGGTAGTGGTTTTAATTCCACCGCCGGTAGAGCCTGGACAGGCTCCGATAAACATGAGCAGTACCGACAGAATCTTGGTAAACTCATGCTGGGAATTGATATCCACCGAGGCGAATCCCGCAGTACGGGTATTGGTGGACTGAAAGAAAGCGCAGTTGAGCTTCTCGAAAATATTTAGGTCGGACATGGTATTGTTAAATTCCAAAATGTAAAATCCTACCGTTCCAAAAAACAGAAGGGCTACCGTCACCCCCAGGCAAATCTGGGAGTGGAAATTTAACCGCATGGGATCTTTATGACGGAAGCGTGGCTGGATTTTACACAGGTAAATGTCTTGCACCACAATAAAACCCAAACCGCCTATGATGATTAAAAACGAGATGGTCAAGGACACTAAAGGATCCCCGGCAAAGGCTGTCATACTGCTATTGCCTTCCACAAAGCCCAGCACGTCAAACCCGGCGTTGCAATAGGCGGAAACAGCACAGAAAATCGATGGCCATATCCCATTCACACCATAAGCAGGTACAAACCGGATCGCCAAAAGACAGGCGCCTACCGCCTCACAAATAAACGTAAACCCGATGGCTAGCCGTAATAACCCCACAATATTCAGAGAACTTCCCCCAGAGCTTTCACTGGCTAACTTCATTTCACGGATTCCCAGCTTCCGACGGACAAACAGCGAAAACCCGATAGTCAGTGTAGAAAGTCCCAATCCGCCTAACTGGATCAGCGCTAATATGACGCCCTGGCCAAAAGGTGACCACAAAGTGTAGGTATCCCCCACTACTAGGCCGGTTACACAAGTAGCCGACGTGGCAGTAAACAAGGCATCAATGGGGCGAAAGTGCCCTGACCGGGAAGAGATAGGCAGCATCAGTAGCAGCGTCCCCCCCAGGATCAGCAACAGGAAGCTGATGACGATCACCCGGGCAGGGGGCATTGTTTTTATCTTCTCGTTAAATCGTTGCTGCAAATTACTGAAATCGGGCATGGCGGTTTATCTCTGCTCCTTTTCACATACGCTTTCTCATTCGCATTACGCGGTAAGCCGATCCATCGCCTTTGTACGCTGCAAGGCCAGGATCAAGGGCAGCCCAAGCACATAGCAGACTACCAATTCCCCGATCCCCACAGAAAGGGCGGAGGCTCCAAACGCTGCCCAAGTAAAATTGCCAAAGCCAAAGGTTCCGGCCTCGGAAAGGCAGGCAAGTTCAAATCCCACAATCACCACATTGGCAATCACAGGCGGCAAAGGCGCCAAAACCGGAACACCTTTTACCTGGACCTTTCCCACCAGCCAGGTACCTACTGCGGCAATCAAGGTCGCGCCCGTACCGAAAACCCAATCCACAATCCCCAAGGGGCTTCCCAGATTGGCAATCAAACAGCCAAGGGCAAGACCGGGGATCGCAGCGGGAGTGAACACCGGCAGGACGGTCAGCGCTTCGGAAAAGCGAAACTGGACCGCGCCATAGGCCAGGTTCATGGCGGCCGCCACATAGGTCAGGACAGCGTAAAGCGCCGCGATCACAGCGCCCAGCGCCAGAAAGCGGACTTTTTTGGAAGTACTCATATTCAATTTCCTCCTAGTATTTTTTAAGGTCAGGATGTCGCGACTGACCGCAGGCTATAGCCTGCATGAGATAGGATACACGCTTTTTCCATAAAAAGCAAGTAAAACTTCTCTCTTTTATACTTGCGGATTTGAAGAAAATCCTTTATAATAAGGAAGTTCTATTCGCGGGTATGGCGGAATTGGCAGACGCGCCAGATTTAGGTTCTGGTGGTTTTCCCGTGCAGGTTCAAGTCCTGTTGCCCGCACCAGCAGCGTGACGCTGCGCTCTTTTTGCGGACTTCACTTCTGTGAGGTCCGCTATTTTTATGCCTTCCCGTTTCATGCCATGTGCTGTTTCCAGCAAAAACACGATGTCCCGTTACAAACCTAACCACTGGTTTAAGGACAATTTTCCAATAGCTCCTAGAGCGCTAATGGCAGCCCCGAAGGCGGCTTCTTCCTCGTTTTCTACAACCTGCAAAGGCATTTGGAAGCGGTCTTCCAAAATCTTCCGCAAGACCGGGTTCCGGCGTGCTCCGTTTCCGGAGACAACCAGCACTGTTTTGGAAATTCCTGTACCTGCCTGAATCGTCCGGTACAACTGGTAAAGTTCTTCCGCCATTCCTTCCAGCACCCCGCGGATCATACTGGCAGGGTGGAAATTCTCCCGGCGAATCCCATAAATACTGCCCGAGTCCTGGGGGTTCTCCCGTGTCCCTGCAAAAGTGGTTTGCACTTGCCAGGCAGTTTTCAACTCCCCCTGCTTTTCCAGGAAATCATTCATCACTTGATACTGGGGAACATCCGGCGCGCCCGCCGCCACTGCGTATTCCCGGAAAAAGTTTTCCAGAGCAGCGTAGGCAGCTCCACCGCAAAGCGTAGCGCCCACCAACAAAAAACTATCCTTCAAAAATGGCCGTGCTTCAATCCCAGGAGCTTCCCAACGCTTCTGGGAAAAGGTAGAGATCTGGCCCCCCGTACCCACATTTACCAAAACAGTTTCCGGCGCTTGACGCACAGACCCCAAAAAGCTGGCTTGGTTATCTCCTAAAGAAACGCAGACCGGTATCCCACGGAAACTTCCTAAAACGCTTAGGCCTTGAGTGATTTCCGGGAAAAAAGCTGGATCCATTCCCCACTCCAAGGCAATGTCTTCCCGGAATTTTTGAGTTTCCCCGTCAAACAGCCCCAGGCTGGCCCCCTGGCTCACATGGAGCAAGGGACGTTTTCTACCGGTGAGTACCATGCCCAAATAATCCGCAATGGTACAAAAAGTTACGGCCTTCGCGGGTACTAGTCCCATTTTCAAGTTATAAAGATGGGTAATCACACCATATCCAGAGGCTGCGTTGATCCCATGGTTTTCCCGTAGAAGATCGCACACGCTTTTCCCCTCAAAAACCGGCAGGTCTCCCCGGCCATCCTGCCATGTATACAGCGGACTCACCGCTTTTCCATCTTCATCTACATATACGATCCCGTGCATTTGCCCGGTCAAACCGATGGCGCATACATCTTCGCTTTCCCCTAAAATCTCTTCTAAGGCTGTCCGAGCCTTTCCCACGATCTGATCCACGTCCTGAATCCGCTCCCAGGAACAGTCTGTCTTTTGAAAGCTGCCGTTGGGCAATGTCTCCTTATGCCAAACCCGTGGCCCGGAATCGTCCACCACATTGATGCTAATGGTGGTGGTACCAAGATCAATTCCTACACTTTTCATCGTGTCCCCCCCTTTTGCCGCTTCATTATAGCGAGCAGAAGATTCCGTGTCAACCCTGGATTTCTACGCAAAAAAGGCCCTTGGCGCCACAAAAGCACCAAGGGCCTTTCTTAGTTCACGAAATCGTGTTTCACTTCAAATTAGTACATGCCGCCCATGTCGGGAGCTGCAGGAGCTGCCGGAGCAGGCTCCTTGATATCTGCCACCAGGGACTCGGTGGTCAAAATGGTGGAAGCTACAGAGGAAGCGTTCTGCAAAGCGGAACGGGTCACCTTGGTGGGATCCACGATACCGGCCTGGATCATATCCTGGAACTCGCCGGTAAGAGCGTTGTAGCCATAGCCAACCTTCTGCTCTTTCTTCAACTGCTCCACAATTACAGAACCCTCGATACCAGCGTTGGCAGCGATCTGACGCACGGGCTCTTCCAATGCCTTCAACACGATGGAAGCACCAGTCTTCTCGTCGCCTTCAGCGGAATCCACATAAGCCTTCACAGCGGGGATAGCGTCGATGAGAGCAGTACCGCCACCAGCAACAATGCCCTCTTCCACAGCGGCCTTCGTAGCAGCCAGGGCGTCCTCGATGCGGAGCTTCTGCTCCTTCATTTCGATCTCAGTAGCAGCGCCAACCTTGATCACGGCAACACCGCCAGCCAACTTGGCCAGACGCTCTTGCAGCTTCTCCTTGTCGAACTCGGAAGAAGTGGTCTCGATCTGAGCGCGGATCTGGTTCACACGAGCCTTGATCTCCTCAGAGTTGCCAGCGCCGTCCACGATGATGGTGTTTTCCTTATCCACCTTCACCTGGCGTGCATGGCCCAGCTGATTCAGCTGAGTATCCTTCAGCTCCAGGCCAACTTCCTCAGAAATCACCTGGCCGCCGGTCAGAGTAGCGATATCCACCAGCATCTCCTTACGACGATCGCCAAAGCCAGGAGCCTTGACAGCTACGCAAGTAAAGGTGCCACGCAGTTTGTTCAGAATCAGGGTTGTGAGAGCCTCACCCTCAATATCTTCAGCAATGATCAGCAGCTTCTTGCCGGACTGAACCACCTGCTCCAGCAAAGGCAGGATCTCCTGAATGTTGGAAATCTTCTTGTCGGTGATGAGGATATAAGGATCGTCCAGCTCAGCCACCATCTTATCGGTATCAGTGGCCATGTAAGGAGTAATATAGCCACGGTCAAACATCATGCCTTCCACGACCTCGCTGTAAGTCTCAGCGGTCTTGGACTCTTCCACGGTGATTACGCCGTCGGAAGTAACCTTCTCCATGGCGTCAGCGATCAGCTGGCCAATCTCATCACTGGCAGAGGAAACTGCAGCTACCCGGGCGATATCCTTGGTGCCGTCCACCTTGTGAGAGTTCTTCTCAATGGCGTCCACAGCAACCTTGGTAGCCTTCTGCACGCCTGTACGCAGGATCATGGGGTTAGCGCCAGCAGCCACGTTCTTCATGCCTTCCCGAACCAGGGCCTGAGCCAACAGGGTAGCGGTGGTGGTACCGTCACCAGCAATGTCGTTGGTCTTGGTGGCAACTTCCTTCACCAACTGGGCACCCATGTTCTCAAAGGGATCGTCCAGCTCCACTTCCTTGGCGATGGTCACACCGTCGTTGGTGATGAGAGGAGCGCCGAACTTTTTATCCAGCACCACATTGCGGCCCTTGGGCCCCAGGGTAATTTTTACTGTATCCGCCAGCTGATTGACGCCGCTGAGAAGTGCCTTCCGGGCGTCCTCACCGTAAATGATTTTCTTAGCCATACTATGTCAAATCCTTTCTTCTCTCAAATTGCATTCTCTTTCAAAGAATGGGATAAATTTCCTTGCTTATTCCACCACTGCCAAAATATCAGACTGACGGACGATGGTGTACTCTTCCCCGTCGATCTTCACTTCCGTGCCGCTGTATTTAGCGGAAATAACCCGGTCGCCTTCTTTGAGGTACATCTTGACCTCTTTGCCGTCCACTTCGCCGCCAGGGCCTACTGCAACCACACGGGCGATCTGAGGCTTCTCCTGAGCTTTCGCAGCCAACACAATGCCGCTCTTTGTGGTCTCCTCGGCTTCCTCAGCCTTGATGAGTACTCTGTCGAAAAGGGGTTTAATCGTCATAATACAACACCTGGACCCGTTTTTTCTGAAATGATTTTGGGTCCGATCCTTTCTCCCCGTCTCTATCTGATGTTTTCACACTCCCCGGGGTGGAATGTTAAAACCGCTGGAAAACACAGCGAAAAAGAATTTACTTTATAACCCGACGGATCTTTGCCCACATTCTGTAGACTGTCCGCCGTTTCGTGGATTAGCACTCTTTATTCCTGAGTGCTAATCTATGTTTATAATGTACCACTTAGGTCAGCAAAAGTCAAGAATCAAATGAGAAATAGTTGTAAATAGTTTGTGAATAGGTGTCCGCGTGTCACACGAAGGACTTTTACAGCGCCTTTTTAAAATTCCGCTGGAGCTTATTTCCTGTATAACCCAGGCTCTGGTAAAAGGCGTGAGCGCCTTTCCTTGTTTCACCGGATACCAGACGCACCGCAACTGCTCCTGTTTCCCGCGCCCATTCTTCTCCTGCCTGTAAAAGCGCTTTCCCCACACCCTGACGGCGGACTTTCCCCGCTACGGCAATTCCCAAAACATTCTTCATATGAGGCGCGTAAAGCAGGTCGTAATCTTCCAGATGGACATAGCCCAGCACCTGCCCCTGGCTCTCTGCTACCAGGACCTTATTGCGCGGACTAGCCAACAATGCCTGTAATATTTCCCGGGTCCGCTCTACTGGAAAATCATATCCCATTTCCTCACGGTTCAATTTTGCCAACACCTCAGCGTCGGCAACCACTGCATCACGAATGATAAATTCCATAGCAACCTCTTTTCCCAAACAAAAAAGGACCCAGCGTGTCAGCCAGGCCCTTTCAAATTTACTTGTTCAAAACATCTTTTACCGTGGCTTCAATGCGCTCCGCTGACAAACCAAATTCCTTCAGCAAGTCTACCGCAGGACCGGAATGACCAAACACATCGTTCACGCCAATCTTGGTAACCGGTGTGGGGCACACTTCAGAAAGATAAGAAGCCACTGCCTCACCCAGGCCGCCAATCACATTGTGCTCTTCCACAGTGACAATCCGACCCGTCTCCTGAGCAGCTTTCAACACCAGCTCCGTATCCAACGGTTTGATCGTGTGCATATCGATCACCCGCGCGTCAATGCCGCTATCTGCCAAGGCTTTCGCAGCTTTGACAGCCTCACCTACCATCAGACCGGTAGCGATAATGGTGATGTCTTTGCCATCACGCAGCGTAATGCCTTTACCGATCTCAAACTTGTAGTCGTCGTTGTTATTGACGCTTTCCACTGCCAAACGGCCCAAACGGATATACACAGGGCCAACATACTCAGCAGCAGCCTTGACAGCTGCCAGCATCTCATAGTGGTCGGCAGGGTTCAGGATCACCATACCAGGGATCGCCCGCATCAGGGCAATATCCTCGCAGCACTGATGTGTCGCTCCGTCTTCGCCCACAGAGATACCCGCATGAGATCCGGCAATTTTCACGTTCAAATGGGGATACCCCACGGAATTGCGCACCTGCTCGAAGGCGCGTCCAGCGGAAAACATGGCAAAGGACGCTGCAAAGGGAATCTTCCCACAGGTCGCCAGGCCAGCGGCGATACCAATCATATTGCATTCCGCAATACCACAATCAAAAAAGCGCTCCGGGTATTTTTTCTTGAAGATGCCGGTCTTTGTGGCTTCCGCCAAGTCGGCATCCAGCACCACAACATTCGGATTCGTCTCGGCCAGAGCAGTGATCGCTTCGCCAAAGCTCTCACGGGTGGCCTTTTTCACCATTTCAGCCATTCTGAAGCACCTCCAGGTTCTCGGTCAATTCTTTCTTGGCTACCTCATACTCTTCCGCGTTGGGGGCCTTGCCGTGCCAACCCGCTTGATTCTCCATGAAGGAAACACCCTTGCCCTTCACTGTTTTGGCAATAATGGCAAAGGGCTTTCCTTTGCAGGCTTTGGCAGCTGTAAACGCCTTTTCCAGGTCGTCAAAATCATTGCCATTGATGGTGATTACCTCAAAGCCAAAGGCCTCAAATTTCTTATCAAAGGGCTCAGGACCTGCTACATCGGAAATGGGGCCGTCAATCTGCAAGCCGTTGTAATCCAAAATAACGCACAGGTTGTCCAGATTATGATGGCTTGCAAACATGCATGCTTCCCAAACCTGGCCCTCTTCGCTTTCTCCATCGCCCAAAAGCGTATAGACACGGTAATCCTTCTGGTCAATTTTCCCAGCTAAAGCCATGCCTACCGCTGCGGAAATGCCCTGTCCCAAAGAACCGGAGCTCATGTCCACTCCAGGAGTGCCCTTCATATCCGGGTGACCCTGCAGCATGGCGCCAATGTGGCGGAGCTTTTTCAGCTCACTCTCATCAAAATACCCCCGCTGCGCCAATGCGGCATAAAGGCCGGGAGCACAATGGCCTTTGGACAGCACAAAACGATCCCGATCCGGATCTTTCGGATTCTTGGGATCAATATTCAATTCCTTGAAATACAGATAGGTGAATATGTCCGCCGCAGAGAGCGAACCGCCCGGGTGACCGGACTTGGCGTGAAACACGCCTTCAATAATACCCAGGCGCACTTTCGCCGCGGTGACCGCAAGATCTTTGCGTTCTTGAGCGTTCATAGTTGCTTACCAGTCCTTTCCGCAAAAAGATCATGAATTTTCGCATACACGATGATTGTAGCCTATTTTCCCTAAAAATGCAATCGAAACTTTCATCTTGCGCCCCTTTTATCCCCCTTGATCTTTCCCACAAAATCTTTCGTTCCTAAAGTCTATCTGAATGCCCCCTTCCAAATAGAAAATTTCTCCAAAAACCGCCCCTGAGTTTTTACATACACAGCTGTTCCCTTTCGCATAATAGGTGGCGGAGAGAACAAACTACCTGTGAACACTTTTTCAGTTTCAGCGCTCCGGCGCGAGAAAGGAAGTCCCTTTATGAAACAACAAAACGGTCGAATTGGCAACTTACCTGCCAACATCAACATCATGAACCCTGTTCCCAACAAGGACGCAAAGACCATCACCAGCTTGATCCGTAAAAACGGAAAAGTATCCGGCTATGAACTGTCCGATGGCCGTGTCCTTTCCAAGCGGGAAGGTGTGGCTCTGGCAAAACAAGGGGGAATTCGAGGCGTGGCAATCGCCAGCCGCAACGGCAGCGAATATCTCCGTTCTCTCCCTGACGGCGACGAATCCAACAATTTGGGTGACCTGCCCACCTCTCCGGAAAGCTTCCACTAAACCAGGACCTCTTTTCCCTAGGTGAACACTCCTGCACAGGACGCAAAAATCCCCTGACTGTCTCCAGCCAGGGGATTTTTTATTTAAGAGTTAAGAACCA
Organism: Clostridiales bacterium; assembly: GCA_019416395.1. Lineage (GTDB taxonomy): Bacteria > Bacillota > Clostridia > Oscillospirales > Acutalibacteraceae > Acutalibacter. Next base: position 2,435 of record DXXH01000031.1, on the reverse strand, counting down.
GAGAATGAATCCGGCAGATTACTCAGCCATCTTCTTCAGCTTCTCATACTTCTCAGCAGCGTACTTCTCAGCGTTGGCGAACAACTTCTCAGCGCGCTCCGGGAAGGAACGAGTCAAGCTGTTGTAACGCACTTCGCCCATGATGAAGTCACGATAAGAAGCAGTGGGAGCCTTGCTGTCCAGCTGGAAGGGATTCAGGCCCTCGTCAGCACGACGGGGATCGAACCGGAAGTTGTTCCAGTAGCCAGCAGCCACAGCCTTCTTCTCTTCCAGCTGAGAAACGCCCATGCCGCCCTTGATACCATGGTTGATGCAAGGAGCGTAAGCCAGAATGATAGAGGGGCCATGATAGCTCTCAGCCTCGGTGAAGGCCTTGATGCACTGGTTCATGTCAGCGCCCATAGCGACCTGAGCCACATACACGTAGCCGTAGGTCATAGCGATGCCAGCCAGGTCCTTCTTCTTGGTAGCCTTACCGGTGGCAGCGAACTGCGCCACGGAGCCGCAAGGAGTGGACTTGGAAGCCTGGCCGCCGGTGTTGGAGTACACCTCGGTGTCGAAGACCAGGACGTTGATGTCCTCGCCGGAAGCGAGGGCGTGGTCCAGGCCGCCGAAGCCGATATCGTAGGCCCAGCCGTCGCCGCCCAGGATCCACATGGACTTCTTGGCCAGGTAATCCTTATCCTTCAGGATCTTTGCAGCCAGAGTGCAAGCCTCGCACTTGCAGCCGGGAACGATGCCCTCTTCCAGAGCAGCGATATAAGCCTCGGCAGCGGGGCCGTTCTCCACGCGGTCAGTCATGGTATCCAGCCACTTCTTGCCGGTTTCCTTGATCTCAGCGGTAGCATAGTCCACAGCGATCAGCTTCTCGGTCAGCTCTGCCAGACGGCCACGTACAGCGTTCTGAGCCAGGGTCATGCCCAGGCCGAACTCGGCGTTGTCCTCAAACAGAGAGTTCTCCCAAGCGGGGCCGTGACCCTTCTTGTTCACGGTGTAGGGAGTTGCAGGAGCAGAACCGCCCCAGATAGAGGAGCAGCCTGTAGCATTGGCGATGAACATCTTGTCGCCGAACAGCTGAGTAGCCAGCTTGGCGTAAGGAGTTTCGCCGCAGCCGCCGCAAGCGCCGGAGAACTCCAGCAAGGGCTGCTTGAACTGGCTGCCCTTCACAGTGGACTCCTTGAACTTAGCAGCGACCTCTTCCTTAGCAGGCAGGTCGATAGCATACTCGAACACAGCTTCCTGAGCTCTCTGAGAGTCGATGGGAGCCAGCTGCAAAGCCTTGGTCTTGGCAGGGCACACAGACACGCAAGAACCGCAGCCGGTGCAATCCAGAGGAGAAATGACCATGGCGAAATTCATGCCGGGCACACCGGTCATAGGCTTCGCTTTGGTGCCCTCGGGAGCGTTCTTCAGTTCCTCGTCGGTCATAGCGATGGGACGGATAACCGCATGAGGACACACATAAGAGCACTGGTTGCACTGGATGCAGTTGTCCACGATCCACTCGGGAACGTCCACAGCCACGCCGCGCTTCTCATAAGCGGCAGTGCCTTGGGGAGAAGTGCCGTCTGCATACTTCTCGAAAGCGGAAACAGGCAGATCCTTGCCGTGGAAGGAGTTCACGGGGAACACCACGTTGTTCACGTAATCCACCAGCTCGGGACGGTTGCCGGTAGCCACCTTGGGCTGAGAATCGTCCACAGCGTCCTTCCAGGAAGCGGGAACGTCTACCTTCACATAGCCGGTAGCGCCACGGTCGATAGCGTCGTGGTTCATCTTAACGATGGCATCGCCCTTGCGGCTATAGGACTTGGTAGCAGCGTCCTTCATGTACTTGATGGCATCCTCTTCGGGGATGATCTTGGCAATGGAGAAGAAAGCGGACTGCAGCACGGTGTTGGTACGAGTGCCCAGGCCCAGCTCCTTGCCGATCTTGAAGGCGTCGATGGTGTAGAAGTTGATATCGTTATCGGCGATGAATTTCTTCACCTTGCCGGGCAGACGCTCGTCCAGCTCCTTGGCGTCCCAAGAGCAGTTCAGCAGGAAGCTGCCGCCCTTCTTCAGATCCTGCACCATGTCATAGGTATCCAGGTAAGCAGGATTGGAGCAAGCCACAAAGTCAGCCTTGGAAATGTAATAGGTGGACTTGATGGGGGTATGGCCAAAACGCAGGTGAGAAATGGTCAGGCCGCCGGACTTCTTGGAGTCATAGTCGAAGTAGCCCTGAGCGTACATATCGGTGTGGTCGCCGATGATCTTGATGGAGTTCTTGTTGGCGCCCACAGTACCGTCGGAGCCCAAGCCCCAGAACTTACAGGAAGTGGTGCCAGCAGGAGCGGTATCGGGATCCTCGTTGGCTTCCAGAGACAGATGGGTCACGTCGTCCACAATGCCGATGGTGAAGCGCTTCTTGGGCTCGGCCTTCTCCATGTTGC
>DXXH01000030.1:13973-28578 GCA_019416395.1 Clostridiales bacterium | reverse complement strand
TGGTGGGCTTGCCCCGGGTGTTGTGAATGGTATAGCCGAAATAGGAGTTCAGCACGTCCACATCGCCCCGGTCCCAAGCCACTTCAATGGCGTGGCGGATCGCCCGCTCTACCCTGGAACTGGTTGTATTATAGCGTTTGGCGACGCTGGGATAGAGCTGCTTTGTCACGGCGTTGATGATTTCCGGGTCCTCAACGGCCATGAGGATAGAATCCCGCAGATAATGGTAGCCTTTGATATGGGCTGGTACGCCGATCTGATGGAGAATGTCGGTGACCTGCATACGTAAACTGTTGCTCACAGGCTCAGAGTCGAAATGCTTGCCCTTCATGGAGAGCAGAGTCAGTACCCGGTCGGCCATTTCGTTTTTGTCATAGGGGGACAAAGCAAAATATGCCACACCGGCTGCACCGATTTCCCGCTCGATGATGGGGTTGGTATACGAGGAGGTCACTATGTAAAGGGGTTTTTCCACAGAGGCGTCTTGAGCCACCGCGTGGATCACCCCAATGGCGTCCAGGCCAGGCATAAGGAAATCCATAATGACAAGCTGGGGTTTTTCTTCCCGGATTTTCCCCAGAAGCAATGTGCTGTCCCGCTTGAGAAACAGGGGCTGCACTCCATGCTGGGATAATTTCTGAATCGGTTCCCGGCCCCATTCGCCGTCTTCCGAACTAATAATTATCTTACTATCTTTTTCCATGACGAACCTCCTGGCATTGATTTATTGTGAATGAATTTTACCATAACTGAATGATAATCGCAAGTGGTTTGCAGGAAAAAACTAGAAAATTATCATGCCGAAAAACGGCGAAATTTGGCTTAACACCGGGATTTTCCAAGCTTCGAGTTAATTCGTCACACTACATCTTTTGCATTCTTCCCACATGACCTGGGCAAAGATACCATATCCTGTTGTGGGATCTTCTGTAAACACATGGGTAACAGCACCGGCCAATTTTCCATTTTGTAGAATGGGACAGCCGCTCATACCCTGCACAATGCCTCCTGTCAGTTCTAACAACCTGGGGTCCGTCACATGGACCACCAGGTTTTTTGTTTGCTGGTCCTCATTTACGATCTGGGTGATTTCACCGTCGTAGAGCTGAGGTCCTGTTTCGTCGACGCTGACCAAAAGCTGTACAGGTCCGCACTTCACCTCTTCCCGGGGAAGAATTTCCATTCCCTCTCCGGTAGGCGGGTCAAACAGTGTGCCGTAAACACCCGTTTCCTGATTGACCAGCAGGGTGCCAAGGCTGTCGTCTGAAGAAAAATATCCTTGCAGCTGTCCTGGATTGTTGGCTTCTCCCTTGACTACGCCACTCAGGGTAATGGGAGCCGGTTCCCCGGATTTCAGGGCCATTACTCCGTTTGTGTCCATGTCGCAGATTCCATGGCCCAATCCGGCGAAAACGCCGCTTTCAGGGTCGTAAAAGGTCAGAGTACCAATGCCTGCCGCGCTGTCCCGGACCCACATGCCAGTTTTAAAGGAGCCTTCCCCGTATACCGGGGTGATTTGCGCCTCAAAAACCTGGTCTTCCCGGCGTACCTGGAAGGTGATGGGTTGGCCGGCGCTTTGTCCAATATATTGGGCTAGGGAAGCGTTATCCGGAATGTCCAACCCGTCCGCTTGAAGCAGGTAATCCCCAGGGAGTATCCCGGCGTCAGCGGCGGGACAGCAAACCCCATTTTCTGTGTAAATATCAGAAAGGGAAGCCACAATCACCCCGTCTGTAAAAAGCTTGATCCCAAAGGTGGTTCCCAAGGGGATCACTTTTCCCGTTTCCGGTTGTGAGGCGGTTTGGGCAAACACAGGGGTTTCCTCTGGAGAGAGGAATTCTTTACCACCGTTGAAAACAGAAGCTTCCAAAGCGTCCGGTTCCCCGGTTTCATTTAAAGCGCCTGCGCACCCCAGCATACACAGGGCGGTGGCGCCAACGCTAAGGGCGAAAAGCTTGACGGCTTTGATGGCATTTTGTTTGTTCCAATGTTTCCAAAAAGCGTTCGTAAGCGTTCATTCCTTTCCCGGGCATAAAGTGCGAAAAAAGCGATTTTCGCGCCCAAAATTACTCTGCCACCTGGAATGAAAAATATTTTGACAATTAAAAACGCTCCTGCGCAAAAGAGGCAGGAGCGAGAATTTTTGGTCTGCCGCGACGATGGAGCGTTGGCCACGGACCGGCTGTTGCCAGCCCTTGCTCCATCGAAGGACAGTATGTAAAAAAAGAAGTATAAAAGAGAGATCATTTCAATCAATCAAAAGATTAGTTTGTGTGAATCACTTCCTTTCTCGTTTCAGTGTCTACAGTCTAAAGCATAATTATGAAGGTGTGATAAGGAATTTTTGAAGAATCCGTAAGGAATTTATGAACAGAGCTTGAATGAATCCTTTTTAAAAATTATGGATTGTGCTGAAAATGCGGCAAGTTTCCAGGATTTAGCGATTTAAAGCGACTTTTTGTGTTGAATCCCGAAATTTTTGTGGTAAGATTAAGGATAACCACCAACAAAAAGCCCGGAAATGCAAGAGACGGGTTCTTAACTTGCGTGGAGAGGCCTAAAACCGATGGAGGAGACTATGAGCGAGCAAGCCCGTATCACTGTGATCTGTGGCCATTATGGCTGTGGAAAAACCAACCTGGCCCTGAATCTGGCCCTGGAAGCGGCGGAAAATGGGGAAAAAGTCACTGTGGCGGACCTGGATATTGTCAATCCGTATTTCCGTTCTTCGGAGTATGGGGGGCTGCTGGAGCGCCACGGGGTGAAGCTGATCGCTCCCGTATTTGCAGGCACCACACTGGACACTCCCACTTTGCCCCCGGAGCTCTATTCTATTTTTGAGCCGGAAAGCGGCCGGGTGTTTATTGATGCCGGCGGGGACGACGCTGGGGTTACCGCCTTGGGCGGGTTGCATGCCCTGCTAAATGAAGCGGGATACGAGATGCTTTACGTGATCAACCGGTACCGGGTGCTGTCACAAACGCCGGAGGAGGCCGTAGCCCTGTTGCGGGAGATCGAGGCGGCCAGCCGGTTAAAGGCGACCGCCCTGGTGAACAACTCCCATTTAGGGGTGGAAACCACCTTGGAAACGCTGCTGGGCGGACTGGAGTTTGCAGGGAAAACAGCGGAGCTTACCGGGTTGCCGCTGCGGTATTCCACTGCGCCGGATTTTGCTTTGAAAGCGGGGGAGACACTGCCGGAAGGCTTCCACACCATCAAGCGGTATGTGAAGTTCTTGTGGGAGTAATATAAGTTGGCAATTACCATGTATTATAGATTTAATGTCCTTGAAGGAGGGAACAATTATGGCAAGAATCATTGTAGATGAAAAAGTCTGCAAGGGCTGTTCCATGTGTGTCAATGCATGTCCGTTGAAAATTATCGCCCTGGATAAGACCCGGCTAAACGCGAAGGGTTACCATCCTGCACAGCTGATGGAACCTGAAAAGTGTGTGGGCTGCGCTTCCTGTGCGACCATGTGCCCTGATACGGCGATCACCGTAGAACGGTAAAAATTTTTATCCGCTAGGCCGTTTGCCGGCCTTTGCGAGAAAGGAATGGATTTACTTATGAAGGTTTTGATGAAGGGCAATGAGGCGCTGGCCGAAGCCGCAATCCGGGCCGGCTGCCATCATTTCTTCGGTTATCCGATCACGCCCCAGACGGAACTGGCGGCGTATATGTCCAAGCGTATGCCTCAGGTAGGCGGCACCTATCTTCAGGCGGAATCGGAAGTTGCCGCGATCAATATGGTACTTGGCGCAGCGTCCGCCGGTGTACGGGCTATGACGTCCTCTTCCTCTCCTGGCGTCAGCCTGAAGGGCGAAGGCATTTCCTACATGGCCGGTTCCGACCTGCCTGCGGTGATCATCAACGTCCAGCGTGGCGGTCCCGGCTTGGGCGGCATTCAGCCTTCCCAGGCGGATTACTGGCAGGCAACCAAGGCCACTGGCCATGGTGATTTCCAGATCCTGGTGTTTGCTCCCTCTACCGTGCAGGAGATGGTGGACCTGATTTCCCACGCTTTTGACACCGCCGATAAGTACCGTATGCCCGCCATGATTCTGGCGGACGGCATGCTGGGCCAGATGATGGAGCCTGTGTCCCTGCCGGAAGAAGGTTCTGTGAAGCTGCCTGAAAAGGAATGGGCTGCCAAGGGCCATGGCGGCAAGCGGGCTCACAACATTATCAATTCCTTGTACCTGACTCCGGAAAAGCTGGAGCAGCTGGTGAAAGAGCGTTTCGAGCGTTATGAGACTGTAAAGAAGAATGAGCAGATGGCGGAAGAGTACCTCACCGAGGACGCAGACGTGGTTTTGGTAGCTTACGGTGCGTCTTCCCGGGTAGCCCGCAGCGCTGTGAATAAAGCCCGTGAAAAGGGCCAGAAAGTGGGTTTGGTACGGCCCATTACCCTGTGGCCTTTCCCCACCGACGCTTTGCAGCGGGCCGCTTCCCACGCCAAGCATTTCTTGGTAGTGGAAATGAGCATGGGCCAGATGGTGGACGACGTGAAGCTGGCTGTGGACTGCAAGGTGCCTGTTCACTTCTATGGCCGCACCGGCGGTATGATCCCCACCCCGGCTGAGGTTTTGGCGCAGATTGAAGCGCTGCTGTAACGACAGAGACTAAAAGGCCCGGGGAGGGGAAGATCCCCGGCCGGAAAGGCGAATTGACTATGGCTATTGTATTTCAAAAACCGTCTACCCTGACTGACGCGCCTATGCACTACTGTCCCGGCTGCACCCATGGCATTGTCCACCGCTTGGTGGCCCAGGCCATTGAGGAGCTGGGAGTGGAAGGCAAGACCGTAGGCGTGGCCTCTGTGGGCTGCTCGGTTATGTGCTATGATTATTTTTCTTGCGATATGGTGCAGGCGCCCCATGGCCGCGCTCAGGCGGTGGCGACTGGATTGAAGCGCGCCCGTCCTGAAAACGTGATTTTTACATACCAAGGCGACGGTGACCTGGCGGCCATTGGTACGGCGGAGACAGTCCATGCCGCTACCCGTGGCGAGAACATCACCGTAATCTTCATCAACAACGCCATTTACGGCATGACCGGCGGCCAGATGGCCCCCACGTCCTTGCCGGGGCAGATCACCCAGACCACGCCCTATGGCCGTGACACCAATACCGCAGGTTATCCTGTGCGGGTGTGCGAGATGCTGTCCACACTGGACGGCGTAGCCTTTGCCCAGCGTGTTACCGTGGACAACGTGAAGAACGTGAACATTGCCCGGAAGGCCATTAAAAAGGCGTTCCAGAACCAGATTGACGGCAAGGGATACTCCATTGTGGAAGTGCTGTCCACTTGCCCCACCAACTGGGGCCTGTCTCCTGTGGAAGCTCTCAAGTGGATGGAAGACAACATGATTCCCTACTATCCTCTGGGCGTGTATAAGGACGTAGAGGAGGGCGTGAAGAAATGAAAAACCTGAATATCCTCTTTGCCGGATTCGGCGGCCAAGGCGTGCTGTTTGCCGGAAAGATTGTGGCCTATGCCGCGTTGATCGCCAATAAGCAGCTTTCCTGGCTGCCCTCTTACGGCCCTGAGATGCGTGGCGGCACTGCCAACTGCAGCGTGTGCGTATCCGATGAGGCCATCGGTTCTCCTCTGGTGACCAATCCCAACGTACTCATTGCCATGAACCTGCCTTCCTTTGACAAGTTTATCAACGCGGTAGAGCCTGGCGGTGTGGTCATCGTGGACTCCAGCCTGATCGATAAGAAGGTGGAGCGGGACGACGTGACTGTGTATTATGTACCTTCTTCCTCTTTGGCTGAGGAGAACAGCCTCTCCGGCCTGTCCAATATGATTTTGGTGGGCAAGCTGTTCAAAGAGGTCTGCATGGCCAACGGCGATTACAAGTTCTGTGATGGAGATGTTCTGGACCAGGCAGTGCAGAAGTGCATTCCTGCCCGGAAGGCCCAGATGCTGGACTTGAACCGCAAAGCCATTCAGATTGGCGAAGCCCAGTAACAAAACCTAACGATCAAGGAAACCCCAGAGAGTTTCTCTGGGGTTTTTCTTGCTTTCTAGGGACGGTGGGAGTATCATGGGGAAAAGGAGATGAGTGATATGGGGCATATTCCGGAAGAAAAGGAAACAAAACTTATTTTTCCCACTTGGAAGGTGACCTTTGGGGGGCAGTTTTTCGTTCACCGTAAAACGAGGGAACCCAGTGGGAAACCCCTGCCTTTTTCCGGGGAGTTTGACTGGGCGGGCCGTCATTGGCTGGTGCCGGGGGTGTATTGCTGCCGGGAAGGCCTGGTGGTGGACCTTTGCATGGAAGTGGACCCGGATGAACTGCGAGCGGTTTGGGACAAGTGGAACCTGACCCCGGAAAACGACGATGAAAGCCATTTTAGCCAGGAACAGCTTATGGCGATCCAGGCGGAAAATCCTTTCCACTTTTCCTATTCTCCCCGATTGGTGGTCAACGGGAAGATCTTGCAGCGCAGCCGGGGCATCAGTGTCTGCTATGCTCCCTTTGAAGGGGCCGTGGGCATGGACCTGGAAGCCCAATGGGTGGTAGAGCATTACCAGCTGGACAAAACCAAGGGCTGGTGCTTGTGGCGATGGTCCTTCCCCTGGGTGAAACAGGGAAAAAGCGTAAAAGGCTTGCTGATCCGGTTGGGCCTTCGGAAGCTGTTCACCCTGTCTTTGCGGCTTCATGGGGATCCGGTCAGTGTGCCCGGAAAGCTGTTCCAAGCAGGGGAGTCGGGGGATTCAGTGGAGTTGATTGACCCCACTACCGGGAAGTGCTACAAGCTCACCGTGATGGAAAACAAAGCTGCCACACTGAACAGTGTGGTCCCTCAGAATATGTTGCCTGAAAACTGGGAATTTCCCAACTGTTTCCGGGAACTTTCCTATACACTGGAGCCGGAACCCCCGGAGGGGTATCTCACACTTCGTGATCGGGTAAACGGGGACCAGCCCCGTATAGAGGAGCCCTTGCAGTTGGAGAAGACAACCAGGGGAGTAGGAGCAGCCTCTATGGGGATCATAGGCGGGGCGGACGGCCCTACCGCCATTTTTTTGGCTGAAAAGGGTGAATCCCAGATCCATAGGGCCTGTTCGTCGTTTCATTTCCAGCCGGTAGAGGAAGTAAACTGGCTGCCGGTATTTCATAAACAGACGGTGGAAGACACCATGGTGGTGCTGAAAAAGAATGTGTAAATATCCTTTTGTGAAATGGATAAGGGAGGGAGAAGCTAAAAATGCCAAGACCGAAAATCAAACTGACAGTTGTGGGAAAGCTGGGGCCCTGTGGGTGCCATCATGGCCATAAAACCGGAGATACCTTTGATTTTGACGAAGACCGGGGAAAGCTGTGCCCCATGGCCCTTCACGCAGGATTTCCCTATATTGACATACTCCGTTATGGTGGGGAGCTTCCCTTGTCGCAACAGGGGGATATCCGGTTTTGCTGCCCTGATGCGGACGTTGCCAATGTTTTTCGGCTAGAAGTGGACAAGGGCTGACTTTTTTCACCCTTTTGGCACGTTTGACTTTTTCCCTTCATAGACATTGTAACAGCAATGAAGAAGGGAAGTGGCAGTGGTGTTTACCCAGCTTTTGGAATTGTTGTCCCATGTGTTTTACTTGTTTTTGCATGTTACGGGAAGCGGTACATTTCCTAGGGCGCTTTCATCAGCGCAAGAAAAGCGCTGCTTAGAGGAAATGGCTCAGGGGAGCCAGGCGGCCAGGCAGAAGCTGATCGAGCACAATTTACGTCTGGTGGCCCACATTATCAAAAAATATTACGCCAGTCAAAACGATCAGGAAGACTTGATTTCCATTGGAACCATTGGGCTGATCAAAGCGGTGGATACCTTTGATCCGGAAAAGGGGATCCGGCTTTCCAGCTATGCGTCACGGTGCATTGAGAACGAGATCCTCATGTTTTTCCGCAGTGGAAAGAAGTCTGCCCAGGACGTGTCCTTGAACGAACCGATTGACACAGACAAAGATGGGAACGCTTTGACCATTCTGGACACCATGGCGGTAGACGATACCATTTTGGAAAGTGTTGACGTCAAGATGAAAAGCGAAAAGTTATACCGGTATTTGCAGTCCGCCCTCACCCAGCGGGAGCGGGAAGTGGTGTGCCGGCGTTACGGCCTTTTGGGCTTCCGGCCTCAGCCTCAGCGGGAAGTCGCCAAACGGCTGGGGATTTCCCGGAGCTACATCTCCCGGATTGAGAAAAAAGCATTGGAAAAACTGCGCAGGGAGTTCGAGGCAGAGGAAGGCTGCTGAAGGTTGCGTTTGCCTATAAAGCGGTGTATAATCCCTTAATAAAGCTGTGAAAGCAAAGGGGAAAGTCATGGAAGAAAAAAAGAACTACCTTGTATGCGAACGCCGCAGTGTGTTCGCACTTTTGACTCTAAGCGCTGGAATGATGGGCGCTTATACCTTTAATCTGCGGGGCGGTGTGTTCTGCAATGCCCAAACCGCCAATGTGGTGTTGATGGCGGTGGCCCTGGGAGCGGGAAAATGGTCGGAAGGCTTCTATTACCTGATCCCCATCAGCGCTTATCTGGCAGGGGCTTTCTTGTCGGAGTTGTTGCCGTCCCCCATGCGAAAGTTGGGATTTCTCCGATGGGATACCTATTTGGTGGCGTTTGAGTGCTGCGTGCTCTTTGCCATAGGCTTTATCCCGTTGTCGTGGCCCCATCATTTGGTTCAGGTATTGGTGAATTTTATTGCCTCTATGCAGTACAACACTTTCCGTCAAGCTGAGGGAATCCCCATGGCGACTACCTTCTGTACCAACCAGCTGCGGCAGGTGGGGATCGGTTTTGCAAAGGCATTGCGCAAAGGCGATAAAGACGGGCTGCACCGGGCATTGTTTTTCCTGGGAATGCTGGGCTGTTTCTTTTCCGGGGGCATTTTGTCCACAGTGGCTTGTCACATCTTTTTTGCCAAAGCTATTTGGCTCAATCTGATCCCCTTGGGGATTGTGTTGGTTCGGATGCTCCGGGCAGATTTGACCCACGAAAAGGATCAGCTGTACCGGAAACCTTCCGGCCATTGAAAAACTGCTTTCACAGAGAAAAAATGCTTGCTTCCCAAGTCTGGCTGGCTTATACTGAAAGCAGCTGAATTCTTGGACTTGGAGGAGTTTTAAAATGAAAATGATCGACCTTGGCGGAAGCGGTGTTCTGGCCTCTTCCTGCGCTGTGGGTTGCATGCGCATCAACCGCCTGGATTCCAGAGAGTTGTCCAGCCTGATTCACACTGCGCTGGATTGTGGAATCAATTTTTTTGACCATGCCGATATTTACGGCGGCGGGGAATGCGAAACGTTGTTTGGCAAAGTGTTGGCGGAAGAACCCGGCTTGCGGGAAAAGATGATTTTGCAGAGTAAGTGCGGTATTCGTCCCAATCGGTACGATTTTTCCAAGGAGCATATTCTGGAAAGCGTAGATGGGATTCTGACCCGGCTGCAAACAGATCATTTGGATTTTCTGCTGCTTCACCGGCCGGACGCTTTGATGGAGCCGGAAGAAGTGGCGGAAGCTTTCGATCAGCTGGAGCAGAGCGGGAAAGTGCTGCACTTTGGCGTGAGCAATTTTAATAGCCGTCAGTTGGAACTGCTCCAATCGGGTTTGGAGCAAAAGCTCCGGGTAAACCAGATGCAGTTCAGCATTATGTGCACGGGGATCATCTCCCACGCTTTGGAGACAAATACCCAGTTCCCCAATGCCGCGGACCGGGATGGGGAGATCTTGGATTACTGCCGTTTGAAGGGGGTCACCTTGCAAGCTTGGTCGCCCTTCCAGTATGGGTTCTTTGAGGGTGTATTTATCGACAACGATCAATTCCCGGAATTGAACGCCAAGCTCCAAGAGCTCTCGGAAAAATATGGGGTGTCCAAATCGGCTTTGGCAGTGGCGTGGATTATGCGTCACCCGGCCAAGATCCAAACTATACTGGGCACCACGAAAAAAGAGCGCGTGAAGGATATCTGCACCGCCAGCGATGTGCAGCTTTCCCGGGAAGATTGGTACGAAATCTATTTGGCTGCGGGGAATAAACTTCCGTAAATACCCTTGTTGAAAAGTGTCAGGTGGTTTTCCGCAGCAAGCCGGTTTGCGCTGTATCATCAGCTTCGAGAAACTGAAAAAGGGATTGCCGCAACAAACGGCAATCCCTTTTTATGCTTTGTCCCGGGGTTTGGCGATCAAGGCACCCAGATAGCCGAAGAAAATGGCTGCTGCTGTTCCAGCCGCGCCAGCGGCAAGACCACCGGTGAATACGCCCAGGAAGCCCTCTTCCTCTATGGCCTTGCGCACCCCTTCTGAAAGCGCCCAGCCAAAACCTGTCAAGGGTACGGTGGCTCCACAGCCAGCGAATTCCGCCAAGGGACCGTATACCCCTAAGGCGCCCAAAGCAACCCCAGAGGTGACAAACAGCACCATGATCCGGGCGGGGGTCAGCTTTGTCAAATCGATGAGTAGCTGGCCCACAACGCAAATCAGTCCACCTACCCAGAAAGCATTGAGATACTCCATCAGCATCAGTCCTTTCACAGGGTATTGTGGACGGCAAACGGAAAATTATACGAAAAAGAAGCTGCCGTATTTTTCGACGGCAGCTCAAAAGTGTAGTGGACGCAGGGAAAACCCATGCCCATTTCTGCAATAAATTTGTTTTACAGCAGATTGCCCAGCTCTTCCAGGTTTTCCACAACCAAGTCAGGCTTTGTGGGGCTTTCCGCCAGAAGTTCCGGGGTGGTTTCCCCGCTCATCACCAGGATGGAAATGACATCAGTGCCAGCTGCTACAGCAATATCCGTATAAAGCCGGTCGCCAACCACGGCCAGCTGGTCCGGACGGCAGCCGGTCTGCCGGAGCATATACTCCAGAGTGTGGGGCGATGGCTTTCCAAAAAAGGAACATTGAACTCCAGTGGAAGCCTTTACCAATGCGGCGATGGAGCCGCAGTCCGGGATAAAGCCATTCTCTACAGGACAGTTCCAGTCTGGGTTGACGCCGTAGACCGGTTTCCCTGCCCGCACCAAATCACAGGCAGTCACCAGTTTCTCATATGTCAGGGTGGTGTCAAAGCCTAGAATAACCACATTAGCATTGGGGTCGTCGGGAACAAACCCGGATTTCCGGAAATCCTCTAGCAGAGACGGAGTGCCTACCACATAACAGGACGCTCCAGGGTGGTGCATTTTTAGCCACTCCAAAATGACTCCGTTAGAGATGAGCATCTTTTCCGGGGGAATTTCAATTCCCATGCCGGTCAGCTTTTCCAGGTATGCTTCCCGGTTTTTTGAACTGTTATTGGTGAAAAAATAGAAATCCCGGCCTGTTTCCTTTACTCGGCGGAGAAAGCCCTGGGTAAAGGGAAACAAGTGGTTCCCCAAATAAATGGTGCCGTCCATATCCAGCACGAATACCTGCACCTTCTTGAGCCGTTGTGCTTGTTCTTCCGTCAGCGCCATGACGCCACTTCCTTTCTTCCGCTGATTATACCAGTTTTTCCTACTGGCCGCAATATTTGCGTCATTTGTCTTCGGAGAACAGTTTGTCCATACCAGCGTAACATACCGCCTTTTTCAGGGACCGTTTGGCTTTCTGCATGTGCCTGCACACAGTGGCTTTGTTTAAACCCAAGAGTTTTCCCACTTCCACTTGGCTCATGCCCCGTAAAACACACAGCTCCACGCATTCCCGCTGCCGGGGAGTCAGCTCCCGTTCCATGGCGGTCCAAAGCACTTTTGCCGCAGTTTGCCTTTGGGAATGGTTGGCTGCCTCCTCACCCAAGGGGTTGAGGATTTCTCCCCGGATCAAATCCAGGCTTAAAATTTGGGTGCGCATGTTACAAGCTCCTTTCCCGCTTGGCCCGGCGGTCCAGATCCTTCGCAGTGTGGACACAGTCCAGGTACATGGCGTATAAAATCGCCAGTCTTCGTTTCTGCAAAACCTCTTGCCGGCGATCCCCGGTTTCCTGTCGGACCAATTCCATGCGTTTCCGTACCCGGATCGCTTCTTCCCAATATTCCATGCTCCAAGCGCTGTAATCCATTGTTGGCCGCTCCTTTCAGCAAAATCGAACGTGTGTTCTTTTGCGGCCCATACTGTATCAGAACCCAAGGGAAAAAGCAAGAGGTTTTCGCAAAATAATCGAACAAATTTTCGTATCAGGATTTTCTGGAAAAAGGGGTGTTATTTTTCCCCGTCTTGCGGTATAATAACCACAAAGAAGCGCCTGCGGACAGGGGAAAAGCCCGGTGGTTCCGCGGGAAGCCTTCCGGTAGTCGTAAGACGTTTCCCGCCGGAAGGCGTAAGCCTGCGCCGGTCTGGAATAGGGCGGGCAGGAAACTCCGGGAAAATTTCCAAAACCAGAATGGGAAAGGAAGGTATCGGTATGGAATTTCTGAAAAATATTGGCAGGGCCGTGGGCGAAGCGGCCAACTATCTGGGAGAAAAGAACCGCCGGGCAGCCCAGCTGAGCCGGATCCGTTCTGTGATCCGTTGCCAGGAAAAAGCGGCGGAAAAGGAATATTTGGCCCTGGGACGGTATTATTATCACAATGTGCGGGACAAGAGCAACGCTGTCACCGAACCTCATTGCGACGCTCTGGATCAGATTGAGGAGAAGCTGGATAACGCGCTGGACCAGTTGGAGAAATACTACGGCGGGGAAGACGACTGCCAGGAAGAAATCACCTTGGACGATGTGAAATCCTATGACGAGGATCCTTCTGAGACTTCCGTGGAAGAGCCGGCTTCGGAGGAGGCTTCTGTGAAGGAAGCTCCTGTGGAAGCGGTACAGGCGGCGCCCCAAGCGGAGACAGTGCCTTCGGGAGCAGAATCAGCTCCGGCGGAAGAAAACGACGACTTGCCTTTTGAAGGCTAAGCCGGGAGGGAGTTTAGGGAATGTCGACTGAGATCGAGAAGGACATTATTTGTCCTCAGTGTGGAGAATCTCAAAAATACCGGTTATACGCCAGCATAAACGCCAAAGAAAATCCCGAGCTGAAACGGCGAATTCTCAGTGAAACGCTGTTTGACTGGCGCTGCAAGCGGTGCAATTATTTCGCGGCCATGGCTTATTCCTTTTTGTATACGGATCCGGAAGCGAAATATATCGTTTGCGTCACCCCGGCGGGAGAAGGCCAAGCGGTGGAGCCCACCCAGGAGATTCAAGCCTATACAAAGCGGACCGTGAAAAATCTGGCAGAGTTGAAGGAGAAGATCCTGATATTTGATATCGGCTATGATGATGTGGCGGTGGAATTGGTGAAGAACGCCCTGTGCATGATTATCGCCAAAACCTACCAGGTGAACCGGGTCCATGCGTATTTCAGCCGGATCAGCGATGGGGAAATGGAGTTTGCCGTATTTCTGCCCCGCAGGCAGGATCCGGTGTATCATTCTACCAAGCTGGAAGTATACCGCCAATCCCAGGAAGTGCTTCGGGCGCTGGATTTTATGGATCCGTCCGGGTTTGTGCGGGTAGACGCCAAACTGGCGAGAAAGCTTTTGCAAGACTATCAGAACATTTGATGATCTTTCCCAAAAGGGACTGTTGCTGGGAAGCGACAGTCTCTTTTTTGTGTGGAAGGAAAATCGGCAAGGGTGATTGTTTTGTAGGACAATCTCTTGCGATCAAAATGAAAATAGTGCTATAATGATACAAAATTACAATGTTAACGTTTACCTGTTCTTGGAAAGGTGGAATTGGTTGTGGAAAGGAAGACCTGGCAGGGTCAACAAGGGACATTGGTTTGGTTTGTGACGGAAAAGAAGTTGAAAACCCCCAGTCCACTGGTGTTGTGCCTTGTTTCCAGCGAGGAAGAAGCCCAGCGCTGTGGGACGATTTTAGAGCCCCAGCTGGAAGAAGGCGCTTTGGGGGCGGTGGTTATTCCCAACGGAGATTTGGCTGTTTGGGAAGAGGACGTCGCTGACTTGATATATGCCCTGCAGCAAAAGGAAGAGTGGGATCAAACCAGGTTTACTTTGACGGGTAGCGCATACTGCTCTGATGGGGTGTGGCGTTTGGCCGCCCATTTTCCTCAGTGGTTTGCGGGTGTGTGCGTGGTGGGGGGATACGCTCAGCCCTATGAAGCCCGTGTGCTGAAGGATGTGCCTCTGCTGGTGTACACTCCGGTTCAGGAAGACAATCAAATCCGGGCGGGAAAGGTCCTTGCTGGGGCAGAAGTGACCGCTATGGGGCTGCGTGTGGCCGGCGCCCGTTGCTTGGAGATGCCGGAAGGCTATCAGGAGCTCACTCAGGAGAATGCTTGGGAGAAAGCGTTTTCCAGGGAAGAGGGCTCGGTCAGATGGCTGCTTGCCCAGAACCGGCGCACCCAGTTTATGGTGGACTGGATTAAGCCTGGCGTGTGGCGGATTGACGATTTCTTCTCTGCGTCCTGTTACCTGGTGGAAGGCAAAGAAAAGGCTCTGCTGATTGACACTGGCATGGGGGAGGGGGATTTGCCTGCCCTGGTAGCTTCGTTGACTACTTTACCGGTGGAAGTGGCTGTTACCCACCCTCATTTGGACCACATGCACTGGATCGATCAATTTTCCCGGGTATATCTCCACGAGAAAGATATTGCTTTGATACAGCAGGATCCTTC